>DATHVH010000055.1:0-12196 GCA_035461405.1 Anditalea sp. | reverse complement strand
TGCATAGTCATGATATAGCAGCTTCGCAAAATCACTTCTTAGCAGAAAATCCTCAGAGAGGAATTTGTTAGAATGGACTATTGGTGAGATCATTTTGGTCTATGTTTAGCGTTTTATTTTTATCTGTTATTTGGCTGGACTGACGGATGATCAGTTCAGGTTTCAATACTGTCTTTTGAGGTACACTTTTCATACCTGACTTAAGAAGTTCAAAGAAAGTTTCGGCAGTTACCCTTCCCATAGGTATACTCTTTTGATCCACAGTGGTAATAGATGGATCGCTGAAAGTGGTAAAAGGTTCATTTCCAAAACCAGCCAATTTAACTTCCTGAGGTATCTTTATGTTATGTTCTTTTAATACCTGTATGGCCCCCATTACGGAATAATCTGAAGCAGAAAATACAGCATCAAATTTCACTCCTTTGTCGAGAATGTTTTTCATACTCTGTCTACCATCTTCCAATTGCATGTTACTTTCCTCAATTAATAGAGGGTCAAAGGGAATTCCATTATCCTTTAAAGCATCTTCATACCCTCTCAGTCTTTCTTTATATATATTGATTTTTTTTGGACTGGTGAAATGTACTATGCGTTTACATCCTTGGTCAATAAGGTGCTGTACGGTCTGATATGCTCCATAGTGGTCATCGATCACTACCTGACTTACTTCTAATTTATCTGTGATCCTGTCAAAGAGTACCAGGGGAATACCTTTGTCAAGGACTTTCTGAAAATGATCGAAATTTTCCGTGTTTTTACCAATAGATGCTATTATTCCATCTACTCTGGCACTGAGCAAAGTCTCTATCGTGTCCACTTCCTTTTCATGTTCTTCATAGGACTGTGAAATGATGACTTTGTAATTCAGATTATTGGCTATTTCTTCTATGCCTCTCACTACAGAGGAAAAGAAATTTCTGTTGGCTGTAGGTACTACTACACCGATCAACTTGCTCTTGCCGCTTCTGAGTGCGGAGGCTATATTATTGGGCTGATAATTAAGCTGTTTGGCCATTTTCAGCACTTGCTTTTTCGTAGCATCAGAGATCCTTGGATTGTTGTTCAAGGCTCTGGACACGGTGGATGCAGTGGTATTCAGTTTTTCAGCTATGTCATGAATGGTAGCTTTTCCCTTTTTCATATAATATTAATGACAGTCCCCCAGGTGATGCCTGAGGAAACTCTTGGTTACTTTTGGGTCTTTGGCTCTATTGGTTTGCCGATGGTGGCTAATATACCCCCATCCACGTATACTATCTGTCCATTGACAAAGGAGCTCGCTTTGCTGGCCAGGAATACTACAGTGCCGCCTAGGTCCTGGGGGTCGCCCCATTTGCCTGCCGGTGTTCTGTTGATGATAAAGTCGTTAAAGGGATGACCGTCTACACGGATAGGTGCGGTCTGGTCTGTGGCAAAGTAGCCTGGACCTATACCGTTTACCTGAATATTATATTTGGCCCATTCTGTAGCCAGGTTTCTGGTCAGCATTTTAAGCCCCCCTTTGGCAGCCGCATATGCAGTTACGGTGTCTCTTCCCAGTTCGGTCATCATGGAGCAGATGTTTATGATCTTGCCACCTCCTCGTTTGATCATGGAATGTGCCACTGCCTGTGACATGATGAAAGGGGATACGAGATCCACGTCTACCACCTTGCGGAAATCTTCCGGAGACATCTCCAGCGCCGGCACACGCATGATCATACCGGCATTGTTTACCAAAATATCGATTTCCCCTACCTCTGCAGAAATTTTTTCTATGGCAGAAGCTACTGCCGTAGCATCAGTGACATCAAAGAGATAGCCTTTCACATCCAGTCCGGCATCTTTATATTGCTGTAGAGCCCTTTCCATCTTGGCTGGGGTATTTCCGTTTACTACTACTGTAGCACCATTATTGGCCAGAGCTGATGCCATGGCCATTCCTAATCCATGTGTAGCGCCGGTGACAAGGGCTACCTTTCCTGTGAGATCAAATAAGTTTTCCATCATTATTTCAGGTCAGTTGGTGCTACAATGTCCATATCTCCATAGTCTAGGTTTTCACCCGCCATGCCCCATATGAAGGTATAATTGGAAGTTCCCGCTCCACTGTGGATAGACCAAGGGGGAGAGATCACTGCCTGATGCTTTTTCATCCAGATATGTCTGGTCTCATCCGGCTCCCCCATATAGTGGCAGACTGCCTGATCCTCTTCCAGATCGAAATAGAAATAGGCTTCCATTCTTCTGTCATGGGTATGTGCCGGCATGGTATTCCATACAGATCCGGGCTTCAGCAGGGTCATTCCCATCTGTAGCTGACAGGTCTCCACTACACTGTTTACCAATAGTTTGTAGATAGTCCTGTGGTTGGAGTTTTCCAGAGATCCCAGCGTGACTATCTCCGCGTCATCCAGTCCCACTTTTTTGGTAGGATATTGTTTATGCGCCGGGGCAGAATTGAAGTATAAGTATGTTTCTCCTGAAGCAGACGGGTGAAAGATTACCTTTTTGTTACCGCGACCTACATATAAAGCTTCTTTATGTGCTAGGGTATACCTGGTACCATCTACTTCTATATCAGTTTCAGCGCCTACATTGATAAGGCCTATTTCACGCCTTTCCAAAAAATATTCAGCTTTAAGCTGATCTACAGCTTCAAGACTGATTGACATGTCTACAGGATGGATTCCCCCTACGATAAGGCGGTCATTTAAGGTATATATGCCGTTGATTTCATTAGAGACAAAAAGTTTCTCGATCAAAAATTGCTCTCTTAGCTTGGCTGTATCATAATTCTTCGCATCTCCAGGGTGTGTGGAGTAGCGGGTATTGATGAAAGTGTGCATAAAGTGATTTTTTTTGTGTGATGTAATCGTTTGCGCAATATAATATTATTTGTTTGAATGTTTCAAATTATTCTATAAATTTGTTTATCTTATTTGTTATTTTTAGCAAAATTAAATATTGCAAATAGTATATATTACTATTTTTTTGGATTGATTTTAAATTTATTTCAGTTATAATTTTGAATATTAAAAGAAGATATTTAAATATGCAATCGATTACGCAGTTAATTCAGAATTGTGTAAGGGATGTGCAATTCCTGCGCAATATATGGATCAAGAATTTTACCTACTAACAATAACCCAAAATGAAGCTTAGCCATATCAATTATCTTCATGCTCTTTTTTTAAGTGGTTTCGCGTATTTATTGTTTAGCGCGGGGGAAGCCAATGGTATGGTGACAGACCCACTCCCCAAAGATTTCAGGATTTCTGTACATAACCCCTTAGACCGTGAAAGGTCGGATGTACTGATCCACGTAAATGAAAGCGATTTAAAATCTAAATACCCGGATTTTAATCCCAAGGGTTTTAAGGTATTTAATGGTGAAAATGAAATCCCTTCACAGTACAATGATCTAGGCACAGCCAAAGGTATAGTTTTCGTATTGCCTGAATTAGCGGCAAATGAAATGCAGACGCTTTCGATAGCTTATGATCCTACTAAAGACCTGAATCCTGCTTATCCAAAAAGAACCCAGGCAGAGATTTCACATAAAGTTGGGGGCCATTTTGAAAACCGTAAATATATAGGCGGAAGTTTTCAGAATGTAAATGAGCTGCATGTACCGGAAGAGCATACTGATCATTCCTGGTATATCCGCTATGAAGGTCCGGGGTGGGAGTCTGATAAGGTGGGCTATAGATTCTACCTAGATTGGAGAAATGGAGTGGATGTATTTGGAAAGACCACTCCGGAACCTATTCTTCAGTTGGTAGGACAGGATGGCTTTGATTCTTATCATGAAATGCAGGTCTGGGGCATGGATGTTCTGAAAGTTGGTAAATCTTTGGGAGTAGGATCCATAGCCACATTTACCAATGGCCAGGCCCGAAGAGTGGACGAAACAGACAGCTTATATGCGGGGATTACCAATAATGGACCGGTATACTCATCAGTTCTCACCAAATACTATGGATGGAATTTAGAAGATAATAAAACAACTATCACCTCGAACATCAGTATCCACGGCGGTACCAGGATGAGCAAGCAGGAGCTCAACAGTTCTTCTCCAATTGACAACTTTGCTACCGGCCTCATTAAAGACAATAAAGGCAAATTAATCCAAGGTGGGGACTCCTCTGACTATGGCTACCTCGCCACTTATGGACCCCAAAGTCTGAATAACGATAATTTAGGCATTGCGGTACTTTTTCGCAATGACCAGAAGAGAGAAATTACCAGCGACCAGCATTCTCATGTAGTTGTATTAAATCCAGTTAATAACAACTTAACCTATTATTTTCTCGCTGCCTGGGAGATGGAAGAAGAGGGGATAAAAGATGAGGCATCTTTTAAAACCTATCTGGAACAGCAGGTAGAGGAATTATCAAATCCAGTAGAAATAACATTACTATAAATTTATTTATCACAATAACCCCCTATTAACTATGCAAAAGCTTTTACCAAAACACCAAAGTTGGGAATTACTGAACAGTAAAGTCCCATTGATGATCGCGCTGATCATGGCGATAATTTTTGCCCCGTCTGCGCAATCGATTGCGCAAGAAAGAGACAGAGTGGTGACTGGAACAGTTATTTCTTCTGTAGATAAACAGCCCATCCCTGGTGTGGCTGTAATGATAAAAGGTACTTCAGTAGGCACTACCACTGATTTGGATGGTAATTATTCCATAAACATTCCAAATGTAGGTGCTACTCTATCATATTCCTTTATAGGTTTTGATAGAAGAGAAGTTCAGGTGACCAATCAAAATACCGTAGACATAGAAATGTCGGAAGATCTTCAAGATCTCGGAGAGGTAGTAGTCGTAGGTTATGGTACTGTTAAGAAATCGGATTTAACGGGTTCGGTAGTTTCGGTAAGAGACAAAGACCTTACGGCCATACCGGTAACCAATGCCTTGGAAGTAATGCAGGGAAAAGTGCCAGGACTTGATTTGACCAGGTCCAGCGGCCAGGCAGGTGCAGGGCTGAACTTTACTATTAGAGGTAACAGGTCTCTGAATGCGGGAAATCAGCCTCTTATACTAGTGGATGGAATTATTTATGGCTCTACTTTAGATGTCAATCCAAATGACATTGCCTCTATAGAAGTACTTAAAGATGCTGCATCAACCGCTATATATGGTACACTTGGTGCTAACGGAGTGATCTTGATTACGACCAAAAGAGGCGCAGAAGGCAAAAGCAAAATATCTGTCAACAGTTATTATGGTATATCTGATCTAGGCGGATATGCTGATATTATGTCTGGCCCTCAGTGGGTAGACTTGAGAAGAGAATCCAGAAGAACGGTGGGAGAATGGAGTGGTCCTGAGGATGATGTAAATATTTTTAATCCCGCACAATTGGATAATTTCAGAAATGGAATTTATACCGATTGGGCCAGAGAAGTACTGCAGAAAGGTAGTCAGCAAAACCATCAGATCGGTATATCCGGAGGTGATACAAAATTTGCCTATTATTTCTCTCTTGAATATTTCAATGAAAAAGGATTATTGGTCAATGATGAGCTGGACAGATACAGCGGTAGATTTACAGTTGACTACAGGATTCAGGAAAATTTAAAGTTATCTACTAATATCATGTATACTATCCGAGATCATGACAGAAGGAGAGACCCGCTTAATCAAGCTAACAAAATGAGTCCTTTGGGAGCACCATATGATGAAGAGGGAAATGTAAGAACATTTCCGGTAGGGGATGCCTCTACTTTGAATCCTCTGGTAGATGAAATTCCGGGAAACTATGTGGACAATGAGTTGAACAAGAGATTTTTTGGTAACTTAAGCCTAGACTGGACTATCAACCCTAGCTTATCCTTTACTTCCCGATTAGGTCTTGACAATACTAATTCCAGAAGAGGTCTGTTTTCTGCTACTAATACAATAGAAGTGGGGCCAAATGGACAGTCTCTTGCCCGGATCAATAATTTCAATAATTCACGTATTACCTTTGAAAATTTTGGAACTTATACCAGAAATGTAGAGAACCATGAATTTCAGGTTCTATTGGGATCCAGCATTTGGGCAAACAAAAATGAATCAAGTTTTGCTGAAGGGAGGGATTTATTATCCTCTACCATGTTGTTCCACAATCTGGGAGCTACACAAAATGCTGTAAGAATAAATAGTGAGCTTACAGAAACTTCATTGGCCTCTTTCTTTACCAGAGTCAATTATAAATTTCTAGATAAATATTTGTTTACAGGTGTGCTAAGGGCGGATGGATCATCTGTACTGGCTCCCGGTAACAAGTGGGGTTTTTTCCCATCTGCAGCAGTTTCATGGCTTGCTAAGGAAGAAGGTTTTCTTAGAAATGCTGATGCCGTTTCAGAGTTGAAGTTCAGATTAAGCTACGGACTTTCAGGTAACAGTGCCGTTTCTCCATATCAGACCTTGGGAGGACTTAGCAAGAGTACTTACGCATTCGACAGAGGATCATCAGAAGTGGCGGCATTCGGCTTTTACCCTTCACTTATAGCCGCGCCTACCTTGAGTTGGGAAACAACAGCAGCGACTAACTTCGGGATAGATTTTGGATTTTTTAATAATCGTATAACAGGTAGTTTGGATTTATATCAGCAGGATACTAAAGATCTACTGATGCAGAGAGCATTGCCGACTACTTCTGGATTTGCCTCTTCATGGGATAATGTTGGTAAAACACGAAATACCGGAGTTGAATTGTTATTAAGTACTATTAATATAGATAGACCTACTGGTATCAGATGGAATACGGATTTTACTTTTGGTGCCAATCGTGAAGAAATTCGTGAACTGGTGACCGGAGACAGAGATTTGGCAAACAACTGGTTCGTAGGTTATCCTATTAATACTTTTTATGATTATGAAAAAATTGGTATCTGGCAGTCAGATGAAGCAGATCTTGCTACGGCAAATCAGCAGCGTCCAGGTGAAATTAAAGTAAGAGATCAAGATGGCAATGGGGTGATAACTCCAGAAGATCGTACGATTATAGGTAGCACGGTTCCTAATTTCACTTTAGGTGTTAATAACCGGGTTTCTTATCGAGATTTTGAGCTAAATTTCTTCTTTTTTGCTAGAGTTGGACAAACTATCATAAGTGAAGCAGCAGGATCATTTAAGATAGACGGATTGGAGAATGGTCCAATGGTAGATTATTGGACTCCTGAAAATCCGACCAATGATTATCCAAGGCCTGATGCAGGAACTAGCCGCGCTAGTACAAGATATTATTCTACCTTACAGTATGTAGATGGATCGTTTCTAAAACTTCGAGATATCACATTAGCATATAATGTCCCAAATCAGCTGGTTAATAGGCTTGCTGTGTCCAGACTTAGAGTTTATGCTACTGCAAAAAATTATTTTGTTTTGAGTAACATGGGACCCTATGATCCGGAAAGAGGCGGCAATTTAAGTTTCCCAATGACGCGTCAGTTAGTATTTGGTGTAAACATAGACCTATAATCATAACCCCAAAATTTGAAAAAGATGAAAAATATATCATATAAAATATTTGCCTTAATCTTAGCACTGGGCACAGTTTCCTGCGCAGAATTCTTGGACGAGGATAACAAAACTGGACTGACTGCAGATGGCTATTATGTCACTGCAGAAGGTATTGAAGCTTTAGTTAATTCCTGCTATACTCCAATGCGCTTTTGGTACGGGAAGGAAAATGGCATAGCGCTCACAGAAACAGGAACTGACATATTCACGAGAGGAAATGGTATGGAAAATCCGCCAGTGGCACTGTACAATTCCGATCTTTCCGGTGCTAATGCTCCGTTGAATTTCTACTGGACAAGATTATATTCAGCGTTGAACAGTACTAATGCTGCAATAGCCAGAATACCTGAATCACCAATTTCTGCAGCTTTAAAACAAGTCAGATTGGGTGAAGCCAGGTTTTTAAGAGCATTCTACCTTTGGCATATTGTAGAGACTTGGGGTGGCGTTCATTTATCTACAGAGGAGGTGACCAGGGTACAGACCACCGCCAACAGAACATCTGTAGATGAATTTTATAATCAAATTTTCAACGATCTGGAATTTGCCATTGAGAATCTTCCGGAAAGTTCAAATGAGTATGGCAGAGCTATTAAACCTGTAGCTGAAGCATTTATGGCTAGGATGCACTTAACGAGAGGGAATTATGCTGAGGCCTCAGCGTTGGGAAAAAAAGTAATCAACAGCTATAATTTTTCTTTAGTAGATAATTATGCAGATCTATGGAATATTAATAATATTCGAAACCCGGAAATAGTTTGGGCCGTAAATTTCACTTCTGACCTTATTTTGAACAGGGAATTGGAATCACCATCTGGCGACATATTACTTAGGGATGGGGGAAATAACAGTCACCTTTTCTTTTTGATGACATATGACCAGTTGCCAGGTATGTCCAGAGACATTGTCAATGGTAGACCGTTTGCGAGATTTATGCCGACTGCATTCCTACTGGATCTTTATGATGAAAATATTGATAGCAGATTTAATGCTACTTTTCAGACGGTTTGGTACAGTAATAATCCTGGTACTTATAACATACCCTTATCTGATGGATCTTCTAAATCTGTGACATTCGCAGCAGGTGATACAGCTATCTTAGCTACAAAATATATTATTCCATTGCAGCAAAGAGATGCATTGCCCTACAATGTTATAGACAGAAGTAGAACTTATGGTCCAAATGGTGAGCCACGGGTAAGAGATAGATATATGTCTCTTAGAAAATTTCTCGATCCTGCCAGACCTACCATATCGCAGCAACAAGGTCAGAGAGATGCATTTGTTATCAGATTAGCGGAAATGTATTTATTGGTAGCAGAAGCCGAAATGATGACCGGAAATTTACCGGAAGCTGCTAATTTCTTTAACGCAGTAAGTAGAAGAGCAGCCTATCCTGGAATGGAAGCACAGATGGAAGTGGCTGCATCAGATATGACCATTGATCTGATCTTAGATGAAAGGGCCAGAGAATTTGCAGGTGAGCAGATCAGATGGTTTGACCTGAAGAGAACCGGTAAACTGGTAGAAAGAGTGCAGGCTTACAATCCTGATGCTGCCGCCAATATTAGACCGTTCCATATGGTGAGACCTATTCCTCAGGCACAGTTAGATGCTGTAGCCAATAAGGATGAGTTTAAGCAAAATGATGGTTATTTATAGAATATAAAATTAGCTGCTCCAGATTATAATTGGAGCAGCTATTATAATGATAAGCCAAGATATGACTAAAGTTATTAATTTAATATTACCATTGGCAATTGGGTCTATGGTATGCCTATCTTCCTGCAGCCAGCAGCCCGCTACAGAAACAGCTGTAGTTACAGAAGAAACCAGCTATGCTGAAAAGATGGCTACATCTGAAATCAAACGAAATCCTGAGGGCTGGACTTTGGACTTCAACGAAAAGCCAAAGTGGGAATACACCCATGGTCTAGTCATGATGGCAATGGAAAGGGTATGGCAGGAAACCGGTGATGATAAGTATTATGAATATATCCGCCACTTTACTGATTTTATGATCGATGAAGAAGGTGATATCAAAACATATAAAAAGTCTGATTACAATATAGACCGGATCAATGGCGGTAAATTCCTCATCAGGTTATACGAAGAAACTGGTGAGGAGCATTTCCGAAAAGCAGTAGAACAGCTTAGGGACCAAATGAGAGAACATCCAAGGATGTCAGAAGGAGGCTTTTGGCATAAGAAAGTCTATCCCCACCAGATGTGGTTGGACGGTATTTATATGGGGTCACCTTTCCTGGCCCAGTATGCTGCTTTGTTCAATGAGCCGGAGCTGTTTGACGATGTAGCCAACCAGATATTAATTATGGACAAGTATGCCTACAGCGAGGAAACAGGTCTATACCACCATGCTTATGATGAAAGTAAGGAGCAGCGCTGGGCAGATCCCGAGACTGGTTTGTCTACTAACTATTGGGGCAGAAGTGTAGGTTGGTTTGCTATGGCCCTTGTGGATGTACTGGATTACCTTCCCCAAAACCATGAGAAAAGAGATGATATTATAAATATAGCTCAAAAGCTCGCAGCGGGTATCGTAAGGTATCAGGACGAAACAGGTACTTGGTATCAGGTCTTGGACCAGGGTGACCGTGAAGGCAATTATCTCGAGTCATCTGCTTCCAGTATGTTTGCATATTTTCTATTGAAAGGTTCCGAAAAAGGATATCTGGGAGAAGAATACAGACAGGCCGGAATCAAAGCGTATGAAGGTATACTGGAGCAGTTTATTCGTGAGGATCCGGATGGAGGCATTAGCATTACCCAGGTTTGCGGTGTGGCAGGCCTTGGTGGTACCCCATACAGAGACGGCTCTTATGAATATTATATCAATGAGGAGATAAGGGAAAACGATCCCAAAGGTGTAGGTCCATTTATCCTCGCTTCCCTGGTGTATGAAAATATGAATAGATAATGAAGTTTCGGTTACTTACCCTTATCCTTTGTATCATTGGTTTCTTTAGCTATGCTCAGGAGGCGCATTTTACAGTGGCTAAGGATGGTTCCGGGGATTTTGATTCCGTCCAGGAAGCCATCATGGCTGTCCCTGATTTCAGAAAAGAGCAGACCGTAATCTATATCAAGAACGGCACTTATAAAGAGAAAATCATTCTTCCTGATTCTAAGACCAATGTTTTGCTTTTGGGAGAAAGTGCTGCGGGTACTATATTGACCTATGATGATTTTGCCCAAAAGCCAAATAGGTTTGGAGAGGAAATGGGCACCACAGGTTCGAGCAGCTTCTTTGTGTTCGGTTCAGATTTCTCTGCCCGTAACCTCACCTTTGCCAACACAGCCGGACCGGTTGGTCAGGCAGTGGCGATAAGGGTGACCGGAGATAGGGCTTCTTTTATAAACTGCCGTTTTCTCGGTTTTCAGGACACCTTATATGCCCATGGGGAAAACAGCAGGCAATACTACAAAGATTGCTATATAGAAGGCACTACAGATTTTATCTTTGGCTGGGCCACAGCCGTTTTTGATAACTGTGAAATTTATTCCAAAAAAGGTGGGCAATATATAAATGCTGCTTCTACCAAAGAGGGGCAGACTCACGGTTTTGTATTTATCAACTGCAAGCTTTCAGGAGATGCACCTGAAAACACAGTATACCTGGGCAGGCCCTGGAGAGATTATTCCCAGACTGTTTTTATAAACAGTGAAATGGGAAAGCATATTAAAAAAGAAGGCTGGCACAACTGGAACAAGCCTCATGCGGAAAAGACCAGTTTCTATGCAGAATACAGATCCAATGGACCAGGAGCAAATCCATCAGAGCGTGTCAGCTGGTCACATCAGTTGACTGGTGAGCAACTTCCAAATTACTCCATTGAAAATATTCTTAAAGGTGATGACGGCTGGAATCCGCAAATTTCCAGGTGATCATTTGTCTTTAAACAAATATAAAAAAAATGAAAATTATCAAATCTATAACTATTTGCTTCCTGCTTTTTTTACATGCATCCCCCTGGGCTTGGTCCCAGGATGGGGTGTCTCAAGTTTGGACAGCTGATCAGGGAGATGGTACCTATATCAACCCAATCATACATGCAGACTATTCCGATCCTGATGTAGTGCGGGTAGGAGAAGATTTTTACATGACAGCATCGAGCTTCAATGCCATTCCCGGTCTTCCCATCCTGCATTCCAAAGATATGGTAAACTGGAATTTGGTAGGGTATGCATTGGACCGGCAGGTCCCGGTTGAACACTTCCAAAAACCTCAGCATGGCAATGGGGTTTGGGCGCCTGCTATCCGATTCCATGAAGGAGAGTATTACATCTATTGGGGGGACCCTGATTTTGGCATTTATATGGTCAAAACGAAAGATCCAGCAGGGCAGTGGGAAGCCCCAGTACTGGTAGAAGAAGGCAAGGGCCTGATAGATCCATGCCCACTATGGGATGAAGATGGGAAAGCCTTTCTCGTCCATGCTTATGCAGGAAGCAGGGCAGGGATAAAGAGCATACTGGTGGTAAAGCCGATGAATGCTGAAGGGACCAAGACTACAGGTACAGGCAGGCTGGTCTTTGACGGACACGAAAACCATCCTACAGTAGAAGGATCCAAGTTTTACAAGAGAAACGGCTATTACTATATTTTTGCCCCGGCAGGGGGAGTATCTACCGGGTGGCAACTGATCTTAAGATCGAGGGATCCCTATGGT
>DATHVH010000054.1:0-25915 GCA_035461405.1 Anditalea sp. | reverse complement strand
ACTAAATCTATTTTCTGTAATGGTCAAAGTGTTTACCCATTTAAGCGCTTGTTCACTGATAAAATCTGGGTTTCCGATTTCTATTGCCGCAGTGCCATGATGAAGGCCTTGACTGAACTGCTCGTTAATATTTGGCGGTCTCCATGCAGAACCAAGATTAGTATTAAAACTAACTGTTGGGCTAAAACTATAGTGGGCACCAAGAAAAGCTGAAAAATTGTTAAATATGAAATCTCTTTCTTGGATTTCATTCCTTTGAATAAATCTGGATGCAGAAACTTTCCTATAATCATATCTTAATCCAGCTTCTATTTCCAAAGGACCACTGGTAAATTTTTCCATGGCAAACACACCCACGTTTCCCATATCATAATTTGGAATAAGAGGAGTTACTCCCGTACCGGGAATATTACTATTGGCTTGCTGAATAAAGCTAATTCCTACTGATCCGTTCCAGTTTTTTCTTGTGTAGTGTTCATATGAAACTTCCAGGGTATTGGTAAATAATTCTAAATCTAAAGAGGGGCGCTCATTTAATTCCCCTCTTCTTCGATCAAATTCCTGGCGCTGGTTTTTTTGAAACCCATATTTGATGTCAAGGTTATTACCATTGTCATAGTGATAGTGTAGTTTAGCTTTTAATAAATTGTGCAACACTTCCTGTCTAGGGCTATTTACACGATAGGTGAAATCAGGATCTCTAAATGGTCTGCCGTTATTAATTATTTCGTTTAAATCGGAAAGATTTCCGGTATGGGCATCACTAAGAATTCCAAGTATAGTCTGAAATCTGGAATAATAAATTTCTGCACTTAGTTTTCTTGTATTGTATCCTACTTCACCCGAAAAGTTTAATTCTCTGACACCTGTATTTGCCTGATAATAGTCAGGAGAATGTATGTTACCAGCAATTTTTCCAGAGGATTGAATTCTATATCCCAAACCCTTGAATTTGCCTGATCCTCCAGAAATGTTTAATGAAGTGTTACCCATCTGGCCATTGGAAGCACCTATAAGAAATACTTCGCCTTTCAAGGTTTTACTGGTAGGAAGTTTTGCTGGGTTTACGAGGATTACGCCACCCATCGCCTCTGGTCCGTATCTCACTGTTTCCGCCCCCTTTACCACCGCAATTTCTTCAGCCATAAAAGGGTCTATCTCAGGGGCGTGTTCTGTTCCCCATTGCTGACCTTCCTGTCTGACTCCATTATTGAGTATCATTATTCTATTACTATGCAATCCGTGGATGACGGGTTTGGATACATTGGATCCTGTAGAATAAGTAGTGATTCCAGATATCCTTTTAAGTGATTCCCCGAGAGTTGCCCCCCTGGTTTCTTGCAAAGCTCTACCGCTCAGGCTGGATACAGTAGAGGTAGTGATGACTGCGTCCCGATGGCCATGTACGTCTACACCTTCGATAACTATATCTTCTTCTATTAATCTGAAGGTAAGGGACGTATTACCGGACACATTTACCTCCTCTGTCAGTGTAGTATGCCCCAAATACTGAATAGTGAAAGTATACCTTGTATCAGTACATAAATTTGTTATCCTGAAGTTTCCTCGTATATCAGACAGTACGCCTGTCTTAAGCTCATGAATATATATGGTAGCTCCTTCAATGGGTTCTTGGTGTTCGGCATGGACCACTTTTCCCCTTATCACATAAGAACAGTCTCTAGACTCTTGGGCAGAAGATAAGGTTATGCTGAAAAAAAAGAGAATGGTAATTACTGTCTTCATAAACTTGACCCTAAAGTTAATGCAATATGTTGGCATTTACACTTGTAACTCTTCTATCGGATCAAAAGGTTTAAAAGATTTTTATGGATATTAGAATTTTCGGGTATGCGTGGTAATATTTTGATTTAAAAGATGAATGAAAATTGATTAAATATTGATGAATTTTTAGACCTTAATGAGATGTACTCAAAGATAAAATAGAATAATAAAAATTTTTTTTAAAATTTTTCCAATACATAAAATAAGAGGAAATTAGCGTTTTTTCTGATATTATATTTTATACATATGTAAGTAATTTAGAAAAACCGATACTTATTGATGATTTTTTTATCAAAATGAAAATGATAGACTATTTTCCTAGATTTTGTTTTTCCGTTTATTTTATTTTGATTAGTAGATACATCAGTATTATATTTTACTGAGTGTACATTTATCATCCTACTATAAAATATTATTATATGACAAAAACCCTTTATCGATTAAGCGTAAAATGTATAAGTTTTACAAAATTCTATTCAATTGAACTTTAAGCATTCAGATGAATTCGCATCTGTTTAAGGTTCAATTTTTTATTTTAATCTTTTTACCCATTAAACACAAATGTATATGTTAAAAACAGTTTACAGATTTATTAGAAAACCGCTTGCGCTATCAGCTTTATGCTTAGCTGTAGTGACCACATCCTGTCAGGATAGCCTGGAAGAGCAGACAGTAGATGATATCACCACTTCACGGTTAGAGGGTTTTATCCCAGGAAAATACATCGTAGTGCTGAAGGAGGATAATCAAGTGATTAATTTCCGGAAATCGGATCGCTATGAAGATGTACAGGCAGGGATGCGGAAAGTGGCTAATGATATAGCTGCCCGATATGAAATTACGGAGCAAAGTATTGAGAACGTATATGGAAATTTGATTAGCGGTTTTTCTGTGGAATTAACATCTGATCAGCTATTGGCATTAGAGCAGGATCCTTTGGTGGCCTACATAGAGCCAGATGGATATGCTTATACTACTTCTACCACCCAAACCAGCGCTACTTGGGGATTGGACAGAATAGATCAGAGAGCTTTACCATTAAATGGTAACTATGTATACACAGCTACTGGAGAAGGAGTGACTGCTTATATCATAGATACTGGGGTAAGAACTACTCATAACGAATTTGGAAGTAGAGCCAAAAGGGGATATGATGCTTTTGGTGGAGATTCTGAAGATTGTAATGGACATGGAACTCACGTAGCCGGTACAATTGGCGGAAATATCTATGGTGTGGCTAAAAAAGCTACCCTAGTAGGTGTAAGAGTTCTGGATTGTAATGGTTCAGGATCCTGGAGCGGTGTGATAGCAGGTATGGACTGGGTAGCAGCAGATGCTAATGGTCCTTCAGTGGCTAACATGTCTCTAGGAGGAGGGGTAAGCACTGCGATAAATGATGCAGTAGCTAGAATGTACGATGCAGGCGTGCCGGTAATAGTAGCTGCAGGTAATGGAGACAGATTGGGGAGAGAGCAGCCTGCTTGTAATTATTCACCTGCCAGTGCACCAAAAGCTTACACTGTTGGTGCGACTACTAACACTGATGGCAAAACTTCATGGTCAAATTATGGTGATTGTGTTGATATATTTGCACCAGGTGCCAGTATCACTGCAGCATGGTACACCAGCAATACAGCTACAAATACGATATCCGGAACATCTATGGCATCGCCACATGTAGCAGGTGTAGCAGCTCTTTACCTTCAGAATAATACGAGTGCTTCCAGTCAGGCAGTATATAATTACCTAACTGAAACTTCTACTAAAGGTGTGGTCACTAATTCTAGGTCTGTAAATAATCATATGCTATACTCTTTGGGCACCAGTGATGGAGGAGGTAGTAATCCTACACCGGATCCAGAGCCGGATCCAGATCCAGACGGAGATATCACGCTATCGGGCACAGGTTCTAAAGTTCAAGGCAGATGGAAAGCAGATCTTACCTGGTCAGGCGCTAGTGGGACCCAAGTTGATATTTTTAGAAATGGTACTAAAATAGCTACTGTTGCAAATAATGGATCATATACTGACCAGACAGATAACAAAGGTGGTGGATCACTTACTTACAAAGTGTGTGAAGCTGGTTCTTCATCAGCGTGTGCATCCGTGACTATAAATTTCTAATATAATTTAGTTTTTAATAAAAGCCGCCTTTAATATGAGGGCGGCTTTTTCAGTATAAGGATTTTTGAGAATAATTATAATGAAGAATTTTAATTAAATACTTAATATTAAAACATAGATGAAAATTTTAATCTGCATTATATAATTGTTTTAATTTCTGTTATATTTACAAAGCACTATTTTATAGATGTAAAAAACTTTTTACTGCATATTTATGAACAATAAATCGATATTTATAATCGCCTTTCTTTTTTGTCAAGGGTTATTATTCTCCTGTAATTCGGAGATAGAGGTGATGTCAGATCTACCAATAATGGATGATCATCCTGAAAATGGTAAGGTCATTCCGAATCAATATATAGTGGTACTTCATGACAAGTTTATTAATTTCCGTAAAGGTGATGGTACTTATGAGGAGGAACAAGCAGCTTTAAGAAAGCAGATGAATTTATTTTTGAATTCACACAAGATATCAGAAGATAATATAAAACAAGTTTATGTTTCATCATTCAGCGGTTTTACTGCCAGACTTGATTATGATCAGGTAGCTAGAATTAAAAATGATCCTATGGTAAATTATATCGAAGAGGATCGAAAAGTTGCTCTTCGGCCACCCTGGGAATTAAATAAGCAAGAGGAAATAAGTACACAGGTAATTCCTTATGGAATTAAGCGTGTAAAAGGAGGTGAAACCTATACAGGAAAGAATGTTGTATTTGTACTCGATACAGGTATCGATGTGGACCATATTGATTTGAATGTAGAAGATAAACATGGTTTTAATGCTTTTTATGACAAGAAGGATGGAAACCGCAACCAAACAAAAAGGGAATTTAATGATGGACATGGCCATGGTACACATGTGGCAGGTACTATCGCTGCTATAGATAATAATTATGGGGTAGTAGGTGTAGCGGCAGGAGCTACCTTAGTCCCTGTTAAGGTATTGGATGATTATGGCCGGGGATCTAATTCGACTGTAATAGCGGGGATTGATTTTGTAGGTCATAGAGGCAAAAAAGGGGATGTTGCCAATATGAGCATTGGTGGTCCTCCTTCCATGGCTGTAGATCAAGCGGTAATCAATGCTTCAGAGAAAAAAGGCGTGTGGTTTGTAATAGCCTCTGGCAATTCTTCCATGCATGCCAATACAATGAGCCCTCAGAGAGCTAATGGCAAATATATTATGACAGTCGCTTCTATAAATTCCAGAGATCAGTTTTCTTGGTTTAGTAATTACGGAAGGCCCCCAGTTGATTTAGCATCTCCAGGGGAAGGTATATTGTCAACAGGTCTGAATGATACCTACTATTATAGTAGTGGTACTTCAATGGCTGCACCGCATATAGCTGGATTAAGACTACTCGGTGATATTGATACGGATGGATATGCTGTCAGTTCAAAAGATGGAGAAAAGTATCCTATAGGAGTGAGGAAATTTTAAATACATAAAAAGGTAAATAGGCTATAAAAAAATGTATTTTTATTGGAAATCATAAAAAGAATACTTACATTTAATCTCTAATCAACCATATTTTTTCACTTTAACCTCTAACATTGTGAATGGTCATTGACCATTCACATTTTTTATTTATAGCCTAATGATATTTTTTGTTTCACATTAAGCCTATAATAAAAAAAGAGATAAGGACTTTACATGTTAATATGATTATTTAAGCTCCGGCATTATACTTATTCCCTGATTTCAGAATATTTAATAATAAGAAATAATTCTTTTAATATCATTAAAAAAAAATCACCATAATGATTGTGTACCCGACTATTTATATCTCTTTTTAAGCTCAACTATCAGATATTCGAGACCGTTTAATTTAATTTCATACATTGTACTAAGCCACATACCTAATTTTCCTTCAGGAAATCCCTGCCTGTTTAGCCATATAAGGTAATATTCAGGAATATCACATATCAGCGAGTTTTTATATTTACCAAATGGCATACGTTTAGTGACCAGATCTATGAGAATTTCATTTTGCATTCCTAAAGGTAAGAATTTGGAACCATATGGATTTAAATATATGTATCAGTTATTTAGAATAATTATACATTAATATCCAAAAGTTATATTTAAAGCTTTATTTATAAGAAAAGTGATTGCTAATATTATTTAGATTAATCCTAAATATCTGAAAACAGAAACTTTGTTTAATACCGGTCGTTAATCTAGTATAACCAAATAATAGAAACCATGAAAACCTTGAAAAAAGAATCAGCTATCAATGAATGTCCAGTGTGTCATGCCTCAGCAGTAGAGCCATGCAAAAACCCAGAAAAAAAAGCATCTAGAGAATGTCCAAGAGTAAAATAAAACAATCTGTTTATACATCATAAAAACCGCAAGAAAAATACTCTTGCGGTTTTTTAATTTCAAATTTACTGAAGAACATATGATGTTAAGGAAATATACCTAGATTTTGATAACTGATTGCTATCCTATCTAAGGCCACTATAAATCCAGCTGTACGTAAACTTTTGATATCTTTTACTTTTCGCATATCATTCATACTGTGATAAGCTTTTACCATGGTATCTTCAAGTCCAGAGTTTACCAAATCTTCCTCCGTTGCACCTCGGATTATTAATTTTTTCTGTTTGTCTGTAAATTCACTATTGGTGGCTTTTTCGATACTTTCCATCAAGATCTCATATTTTTTCATATCATATCTCTTCTGTAATTTGCCAAAAGATACTCTTGATAAATTCTTAAGCCATTCGAAATAAGATACTGTTACCCCACCTGCATTGAGGTACATATCAGGAATTACCATGACACCTTTTTCGATAAGAATTTTTTCTGCCTCTTGACTAGTAGGACCATTAGCTCCTTCACCTATGATCTTTGCTTTGATTTGTTCCGCATTTTCACTGGTGATCTGATTTTCTAGTGCTGCAGGTACCAATATATCACATTCATAGGTAAGCATTTCACTGCTATTCTCTATAAATTCACCTTTTTTGTAACCTATGAAGCCTCCATTTTCTTTCTGGTATTCTTTAAGTTCTCTTATGTCCAATCCTTCCTTATCCAGTATGCCACCATTATATTCAGCTATTCCTATTACCTTGGCACCTGCTTCTTGGAGAAATAAAGCGGTATAATATCCTACATTTCCTAATCCCTGAACGATAACAGTTTTTCCTTCGATACCTACCGATAATCCAAGCTCTCTCATGTCTTCCTCTACACTTACTGCTTCGCGAAGACCTATGAATACCCCTCTACCAGTGGCTTCTGTACGGCCTGGAATTCCATGAAGAGGTAGGGGTTTACCTGTCACACACCCTTTGGCATTAATGCTATCCGGGTGAAATGTCATATATGTATCTACTATCCAGCCCATTTCTCTCGCCCCAGTACCATAATCTGGTGCGGGAACGTCCAATGCAGGTCCGATGAAATTTTTCTTAATAAGTTCTGTTGTATATCTTCTTGTTATACTTTCAAGCTGCTTTTCATTATAGTTTCTGGGATTTATTTTGACACCCCCTTTGGCACCTCCATATGGAATTTCTACCAGGGCACATTTATAGGTCATAAGTGCTGCCAATCCCTTAACTTCTTCTTCATTCACTTCCTCACTATACCTAATTCCTCCTTTTACCGGTAGCTTATGGTGAGAATGCTGTACTCGATAACCTTTTAAAACTTCCTTAGTACCATCCTCATTTTTTATAGGAAAACTGAAGCTATAAACACTATTGCATTGCTTTATATGGTTTACTAAAGATTTTTCCAGATCCATATGCTGTGCAGCATCATCGACGAAACTGCAGACATCTTCAAATAAACTATAGTCTTGATTTATTGACATTGTTAATATAATTAGGTGAAAAATATGTTCTATATAAACAACTTCTTTAATACCTAACTGTTCCAAAAAAATAAAGGAGGCTGATTTAGATCAACCTCCCTTTATATTTATTTAGCCTAAAATAATACTTTGGTTTTCTTATAATTCACCATGTTTGAGTGTATGTAAAAGAATGCCAGTGGTGTACTATTGCCCGTCTATTGTGGAATGCAATCATTGTGGCCATGCGGCCCAAGGAATTCTAGATAGGATTAATATCAATGCAATACCATAAAATACGTAAACGCTCCTGAAGCGAGATCTACTAGGAGCAGCTTTTTTAGATTTACTAAACCCAATAGTAATCAACACTACTGCTATAATATTAATCAAAGGATGTTCTAAAGCATATAATCTTGATGTAGCATCTGCCATAGTATGGTCTCCAAAATTTGATATACCCAATGGACTTATAATATATAATACTATACCAGCTAACACTTGTATATGGGCCGGAATTAATCCGAAGAGCCCAAATTTTCTGTCCTTATCTGTAAATTCTCTATTACTCAGTGCTCCAACAAGCGCATAGACAAAGCTAATAGTAAGACCTAATAGCACTACATAAGCTAAATAGGAATGTAAATGAAGTATACCCGTGTACATATCTTAAAATTTTTCTGTAAAAATAATGGAAAAAGAATCAAATACATTAATTCTATTGATTAATCACGACTCCTTCTGTTTTATGGGTTCATCTATCTCTACATTACTAAATAAATAACCAAATGGATTCAGTTCGGGAACATGTCTGCATATTACGGCCACTATGGCAAATAAAGGTATAGATAAAACCATCCCCATCACTCCCCATACTGCATTGCCAAGAACTACAGAAACAATAATGAAAAATGGGTGAACATTTAATTTGTCCCCGAGTATAATGGGCTGCAGTATATAGCTGTCTATAAACTGGGCTATCAGGAAGGTAGCAGTGATGATAACTAATGCTTGGGTATCTCCATTTGTCAAAAGGCTTACTGCTATCGCTATACCATATCCTATTACATTACCTATAAAAGGAATTATGGACAAGGCTGCAGCTAACATTGCTATCAAAATTGCATTTTCCATCCCGGAAATAAATAATCCGATAGAATATAGTACTGTTAAAATTATGCCTAAAAGAATTCTACCAGCAAGATAGTTGCGACTCACAAAAGATGACTGGTAGATTACTTTTTTCACTTTTGATCTACGATGAATAGGGAAAAATCTCAGAAAGAATTCTTTAAACCGACCTCTGAAATGGATGAGGAAAAACACATACACAAAGGTGATCAAAAAGTCTACAAAGAATCCCATAAATGCTTCTAATGCAGAAACTGCTTGTTCGCCCATTTCTTCAGCAGCAGCTTCCTTTTCATCACTATCAATTTCAGGGTCATTCTGAATACCATTTTCTTCTGCTAGTTCTTTTGGTGATACGGTATCTAACTGTTCTTGTTCTATAGGAGTTTCTTTTACCAGCCAGTCACTCAATTCTTCAAATTTGTCTTCGAGTTTAGACTGCATCATGTCCCAGTCATCCGCAAAATATTTTATTTGAACAATTAATAAAGTTATGAAACCAAGCGATACTATCAATAAAGTCAATGTAGAGACGGAGGTGGCTAAAATTTTACTCCATCCCCATTGCTCTAGCTTATTTGCTATGGGAAGCATCAACAAAGCCAATACTAAAGCAGTTAGCAGAGGTACTAAAAATGGCTCAGCCAATACTAATCCGACAAAGAAAAAATAGGAAGCAGCTAAGAATAAAGCTGTATATAAAACAATTTTTTTTCCTTCCATAAATTTTTTTTGAAATCACACTATGCAAAAAGCTTACCCTATTTTTTTTAAAGCAATTTCTTTTCTCGATGATTAAAGCACTTTATTTATTATTTTAGACACTTTAACCCAACCTCGACTTATGTAACTATGATTAAAACCATACTTAAGAATAAAAGATTTTTTTATGTTATTGTTTTTTATTGGGTTTATTCCCATAGTGCCATAGGTCAGATTGTGGTAGATCCAGACGAAGAAACAGATACTACCCAGATTATGCAGGCTATACCTTTGGCGTTTTCACAGGTTCCTTATTTTACTTATGGGCAGGGTTTAGGAATTATGTCTCCAGATAGCCTCTTTATGATGAATATTCGGTTTAGAATGCAAAATAGAGCAGGTTTTACATTTACAGAAGGTGAAAATACTCAAATTGAGGCTAGGGTAAGAAGATTGCGGCTAAGGTTTGATGGCTTTGTATATAGCCCAAAGCTAAGTTATGTGATTCAGCTATCTTTTACCCGTGGGGATATGGACTGGGACAATACAGAATTTCCCAATGTAGTAAGAGATGCCATGATTTTTTATAGAATTCATCCGAAATTAATTTTGGGATTAGGACAAACCAAATTACCCGGAAATAGGCAAAGGGTTAATAGCTCAGGTGATTTGCAATTTGTAGATAGGAGTATAGTAAATGCTACATTGAATGTAGATAGAGATTTTGGGATACAGGCTACTTTTACAGATGTCTTGTTTAATAATTTCTATTACGTGCTAAGAGGGGCAATTAGCTCAGGAGAAGGGAGAAATATAATCGCCACAGACGGAGGATTATCTTATACCGGAAGGCTTGAATTATTGCCATTTGGACGGTTTGAAAGGTTTGGTGATTATTTTGAAGGGGATTTGATCAGAGAAAGAACGCCAAAAGTATCTATAGGAATATCATCCAGTCAAAACAATAATACACTTCGGACTGGAGGACAGATAGGCGTTTTGCTGTATGAACCAACTAATATGTCTACTCACATGACGGATTGGTTATTAAAGTATCAGGGATTTGCCTTTGCAAGTGAATTTCTTTATAGGACTTCTCCCATGGCATTAACCTATAACCAGGAAGGGAATGTACGTTACGTATACACAGGGTTAGGTCAAAATTATCAGGCCAGTTATATTTTCTTAAATGATGTGGAGATAGCAGGTAGGTATACTAATCTTGCCCCGGGTTCGGAGATTAAGGCACTGACTCCTACTATAGAGCATTATACGCTAGGAGTGACAAAATATTTAAAAGGACATCGAGTGAAAATACAGAGTGACCTTACTTATGAAAACAGAATATATGCTGCAGAATCGGACAGGTCATCCTGGCATAATTGGCAATTAAGATTCCAGGTAGAGTTAGGGATATAAGAAAAAGGTGGGGCAATTTCCCCACCTTTTTTTCAGGAATTTAATAGTAGTTTTAGTTGGCTATCAACTTTATTAAAATCGAAATCTTTTATATTTTTTTCAAACTTAGTTTTTATTTCATCTAAGCATAAATTTCCTATGCTACCCTGATGTTTGTGATCTATTTCTATCGCTGGATTAAATTCACCCTTCTCTATATTCCTTCCTACTTCTTTATATGCATCCCTAAATGGCTTGCCTTCGAGCACCATCCTGTTTACTTCTTCTACACTGAATAGATATGTGTAAAAAGGATCTTTTAAAATATCTTTTTTTACCTCAATATTTTCTAACATCAGATGAGTCATTTGAAGGCAGGACTTCAACTTTTCCAGATCTGGAAATATGGTTTCTTTCATTACCTGCAAATCTCGGTGGTATCCTGTGGTTAGGTTTCCAAGCTGTATCATAATGGTATTGGGACCGGATTGGATCTGGTTGGTCTTAGCTCTGATGAGCTCAAATACATCCGGATTTTTTTTATGGGGCATGATGCTCGACCCAGTAGTCAGTTCATCGGGAAATCTAATGAAACCAAAATGTGGGTTCATATAGCTGATGGCATCAGATGCTAATTTGTTTAATGTACCGGCCACTCCAGCAAGTGCAAATGCAAGGTTTTTTTCAGTTTTCCCCCTGCTGTTCTGTGCGTTGATCACATTATAGTGCATCTCTTCAAATCCCAATAGCTTAGTGGTCAAAGCCCTGTCCAAAGGAAATGATGAACCATACCCTGCAGCTGATCCCAGGGGGTTTCTATTGACTAACTTATAGGCAGCTAATACCAACTCCAAGTCTTCTGCCAATCCCTCTGCAAATGATCCAAACCAAAGTCCGAATGAAGAAGGCATAGCCAATTGAGTATGAGTATAGCCAGGCATCAGATCATTCTTATGTTTTTCTGATAGTGATATTAAAAGGTCAAAAAGACTTTTAATATCATCTATCAAAGATTTGATCTCTTCTCTATAATAAAGCTTTAAATCGACCAGCACCTGATCATTCCTTGATCTCCCACTGTGCAGCTTTTTGCCCACATCACCATATCGCTCAGTTAATAAAAATTCTACTTGACTGTGCACATCCTCTACACCTTCTGCTATGGTAAAAGTCCCTGCCATGATTTCTGCATAGATTTCTTTCAAGCCTTTTTTTAATAGAGTCAGCTCTTCAAAAGTAAGTAGACCAATTTTTTCCAGCATAGTAGCATGTGCTAAAGATCCCAGTACATCATAAGGAGCTAGCAATATGTCAAATTCAGGATCTCTTCCGATGGTAAATGATTCTACTTCTTTTGTACTGGATTTATCTTTTTGCCAAATTTTCATAAGTTAATATTTTGTTTTTCAAAGGCCATATGGAATCTCGCATGTTTCCCCGAAAGCTTTCGGGGCATTCCAGTGTGTGACGCTCATCGTCATGCTCGATTTCATATGATTATAATTTGTTTTTTAATGGCTATAACCTGTCCCGTTCCGCAGGTCGGGATGGAATCTCGCATGATAGATATCATGCGAGATTTCATAGCATCACTTTATTTAATGAGTTAGTTACATCAGCATATTGCTGAATTAAATTGATGTAAAAATCAATGCCCTGATAGACTTCATCTACATAAATATATTCATCAGAAGTATGAGAGCGGGCAGAATCTCCAGGGCCTATTTTCACAGAAGGGTAAGGGATCAGTGCCTGATCTGATAAAGTAGGGCTACCGTATTGGACCAGGTTCATGTTTTTGGAAACCTGTAAGATTTTATGGTTATCGGGCACTGTGGAGGAATTAAGTCTCATAGATCGGGGATTAAGTTCTGCTTTTAAACTTTCCTGCAGTTCCTCCAAAGCTTCTTCCAATGTATAAGCATCAGTCACCCTTACATCTATACAGTAAGTGCAAAGGGCAGGTACCACATTATGTTGCAGTCCGGAATTGATTACCGTAACCGAAGCTTTGCTTTTTCCCAGAAACTTTGATTCCTTTCTAAAACGAAAATCTCTTAGAACCAAAAGATCATCCAGTGCTTTGTATATAGCATTTTCTCCTTCCTCTCTAGCTGCGTGCCCAGAAACACCTTTTACTTGCGCATCTATTACCATCAATCCCTTTTCAGCTACCGCTAATTGCAAAAGTGTCGGTTCACCGACTATAGCTAATTCAATCTCAGGGAGGTCATGTAAAATGGCAGCTACCCCTGACTTTCCACTGATCTCTTCTTCTGCTGTGGCAGCTAATATCAAATTAAAAGGTAAATCCTGATGATAATAATAAGAGAAAGCAGCGATGAGGCTCACTAGGCAACCTCCCGCATCATTTGAACCAAGCCCATAAAGTTTACCTTCACTTATTTCTGCACGGTAAGGATTTTTAGTATAACCGGCATTTGGCTTCACAGTATCATGGTGTGAGTTTAACAGTAGGGTAGGAAGAGATGGATCAAATTTTTCGTTCTGTGCCCATATATTATAATACTTTTGATGAAATGGGATCTCTTTTTCTTGAAAATAAGAAGCTATCAGCTTAGCCGTTCCTTCTTCATTTTGACTGAGAGAAGGTGTTTCTATTAGCTGCTGAAGGAGCTGCAGTGTCTCGGCATGAATCTTTTTTCTATCAGGCTGGATCAATTTTTATAATTTTTTAAAATCTGATAAATGTCCCGGTGTTTTCATTTTTTATAGCTTCAGATACATGATCAGCTCTTCCCAACCATACCTGTTGAATTCCTTTTGCGATAGCTTTAAATGCATTATCTAACTTTGGGATCATACCGGAATGGATTACATTCACTTCTTTAAGATTTTCATAACTTGAAAAGTTGATTTCAGGAATAAAAGAATCATCATCAGAAAAATCTTTCAATACCCCCTTTTTATCAAAGCAATAATAAAGCGATACTTCATGCTTCTCAGCCAAGGAAATTCCAAGCTCAGCTGCAATAGTATCAGCATTGGTATTCAGTAACTGACCTTTTCCATCATGGGTAATGGCAGGGACTACTGGTACACAATTTTTCTCTAATAGGATTTCAAGCAATGGAGCATTCACTTCCTTTACATCACCTACAAAACCATAATCGATTTTTCCTACAGGTCGCTTATCTGCCCTGATAAGGTTTCCATCTGCTCCACATAGCCCCATGGCATTTATTTGATGACTTTGTAATTTAGCCACGATCTGTTTATTGACCAAGCCCGCATAAACCATTGTCACTACATCGAGTGTCTCCTTATCCGTGATCCTTCGACCTTCTACTAGATTAGGTGCTATACCCAGCTTTTCGCTCAACCGTGAAGCCAATATTC
This sequence comes from Anditalea sp., assembly GCA_035461405.1. Classification (GTDB taxonomy): domain Bacteria; phylum Bacteroidota; class Bacteroidia; order Cytophagales; family Cyclobacteriaceae; genus Anditalea. Next base: position 11,603 of record DATHVH010000054.1, on the reverse strand, counting down.
CCCCGCCATGTACGAGCACTTTTTGACCAGGAATTTCCTGGAATAATTGTAAAAAATAATCCAGTTTATCAGGAAAGTCAATGACATTTCCTCCTATTTTAATTATGCTGATTTTCATTACCAATGCGAATGATAGAAATGGGTTATTTTAAAATTTTGCTCAATACAGCCTGAGCTGCAAAGACCCTGTTATTAGCTTGCTCTTGCACCAGGCTTCTTTTGCTGTCCAGAATTTCATCAGATATTTCCAAATTTCTTCGCACAGGGAGACAATGCATGACCTTAGCATTAGGACTTTCAGATAGCTTTGCTTCAGTCAGCATCCAGTCTTCTCCCATCATTTGTATCTTACCATAGTCACGAAATACACACCAGTTTTTCACATAGATAAAGTCTGCATCTTTTAAAGCTTCTTTTTGGTCTATGGTAATATGAGCGCCCTTAGTAAATTGCTCGTCCAGTTCATATCCCGGAGGATGTGCGATGGTAAGGTCATAGTTACATCCCAGAGCCCATTCAGCAAAAGAATTAGCTACAGCGTGAGGAATAGCCTTAATGTGAGGTGCCCAGGTAAGAACTACCTTCGGCTTCTTATTTACGTTTTGTTCCTTTATGGTCATCATGTCAGCCAAACTCTGAAGTGGGTGCCTAATGGCGCTTTCTAAGCTGATGATAGGTTTGCCAGCATATTTGGCAAAATTGGTGAAAATATATTCCTCAAGATCTTTTTCTCTATCTGTCAGAGTAGGAAATGCTCTTAAAGCTAGAATATCAAAGTAAGAACCCAAAACGGCAGCTGCTTCCTTCACATGCTCTACTGTTTTTTTATTCATTTTAACCCCATCTTCAAATTCCAAAGCCCAGCCATCCTGATCAATATTTAAAACTATGGCTTCCATACCCAAATTTGAAGCGGCTATTTGAGTACTTACACGAGTCCTTAGACTGGGATTCAAAAATATCAATCCTATCCTTTTGCCTCTTCCAAGTTCAGAATCTACCAGTGGATATTTTTTGTAGTGAAGTGCCGTTTCGATCAATTCATTGGCTAATTCGTAATCCTTAAACTGTGTAAATGAATTCATATAGTGTAGGGTAAGAGTTAAGTACTTTGTTTAATGGCAAGTGCCTTTTCTAAACTTTCTAAAAAATAATCAATAGCTGCCTCAGAAATATTCAGTGGAGGCAAGATACGGATAGTATGTTTATTGGCAGCATTGCCTGTAAATATTCGGTATTTTTTAATAAGAGAAGTGCGTACAGGAGCGGCCTCTCCCTCCAGATCAAGACCGATCATAAGACCACGGCCCCTTACTTGAGTAACGCCTTCCATCGCATTTAATTTTTCTATTAATTTTTTTCCAAGTTGCATAGCATTTTGTGTCAGCTCCTCAGAGTCCATCACTTCTAAGACAGCCATGGCTGCTACACAAGCCAGATGGTTTCCACCAAATGTAGTACCTAACATTCCATGCTTAGCAGGAATATCAGGACTGATTAGGACTCCACCTATTGGAAAACCATTCCCCATACCCTTAGCTACAGTTATGAGATCTGGCTTTAAACCTTCCACCCACTGGTGGGCAAAGAATTTTCCAGTACGCCCGTAGCCGGATTGGACTTCGTCCAGAATTAATTTCACGGCATATTGCTTACTTAGTTTTTGCAATCCCAACAAAAAATCACCATCTGGAACTTGAATACCTGCAACTCCCTGAATACCTTCAATAATAATTCCAGCGATCTCTTCACTATTAAGCACTTCTTCCACAGCCTCTAAATTCATAGGCAAGATATGCACATTATGAGAAGCATTAAATGGAGCTATAATTTTAAGATTGTCCGTCAGAGCAACTGCTCCACTGGTACGGCCGTGAAACGCTCCTTTGAAAGATATAAATCCTGCTTTGCCTGTTTCAAACGAGGCTAATTTCAGAGCATTTTCATTTGCCTCCGCCCCTGAACTGCAGAGAAAGAGATCATAATCTTCATACCCAGATAATTTGCCCAGTAGGGTGGCTAGTTCTTTTTGTATAGGGATCTGTACTGAATTAGAGTAAAATGAAATTTTTTCCAATTGCTCTTTAATCCTCATGAGGTAGTGAGGGTGGTTATGCCCGATAGAGATGACAGCATGACCCCCGTAGAGGTCAAAGTATTCAGTGCCTTGTTCATCCCAAAGTTTATATCCTTCTGCTTTAGTGGGTGTAATATCTATTAGAGGATATACGTCAAATGGTTTCATAATATTTAGATTTTTAAAAAGCGATGCTCTTCAGGTTAAGTCCTGCAGTTTCATCAAAGCCCATTGCCAAGTTCAAATTCTGTACCGCTTGGCCCGCTGCACCTTTCACCAGATTATCAATCGCGGCTGTTACTACCAGTTGCCCTTGAAGATTTTGAAGATGAATAATGCATTTGTTGGTGTTTACTACTTGTTTTAGAGAAATTTCTTTATCAGAAATATGCGTATAGGCTTCTTCATTATAAAATTCCCGGTACAAAGTGTATGCATCTTCTAATGTTCTATTGTACGGGAAATATGATGTGATCCAGATACCTCGGGAAAAATTGCCACGGTAGGGCACAAACAAGATTTGATTTTTAAAATCCTTATCTAAAGCCCCCATGGTTTTATTGATTTCTGTGAGATGCTGATGGTTGAAGAGCTTGTAAACTGAAATGTTTTGATTTCGTTGGCTGAAGTGGGTGAATTCATTCATCTGCTTGCCGGCACCCGTACTTCCTGTGATCCCGGTGACATGTATGTCGCCTGCTACCAATCTATGAGCCACTGCCGGTGCTATGGCTAGTTGTATAGCAGTAGCGAAACACCCAGGGTTTGCGATTCTTTTTGCAGTTATAATTCGGGATTTGTTTATTTCCGGTAAACCATAAACGAAATCCTCAGATTCATCTCTGAAATCTGTACTCAGATCGATGATGGTGGTTTCTTTAGGATATTGATATCGTTCCAAAAAGCCTTTAGCTTCACCATGTGGAAGTGCTAAAAATACTACATCCAGATCTGTATTAACTTCATCAGTGAAGACTAAATCAGAATCTCCTATTAGGTCCGGGTGAGTTTCATATATTTTTTTTCCCTTCTGACTATTACTGTGAATAGAAATCAGGTGACAATTTGGGTGATTTAGCAGCAGTCTTGCCAGTTCTCCGCCAGTATATCCTGCGGCTCCGATTATACCTACTTTTATTTTACTCATTGTCCAATGTTTTGTTCACTTGGTGAAATATTGAAGTTTGGTTTCCAAAAATCTTGGTAAACCCTTTGACATCATCGGCAGTCCAGCCAGTATTCATTTCGCCATAGCTACCAAATTTAGATGACATCAGGTCATGTTCTGAGGAAATACCTATGAGTTTAAACTGATAGGGAAGAAGTTTGACATTGACTATTCCTGTGACAAATTGCTGGGTGTCCGTCATAAAGGCTTCCATGTTTCTCATAGCTGGATCTAGATAATGACCTTCGTGTAAATGTGTGCCATAGAATTCCGATAGTTGGTTTTTCCAGAACGTCTGCCATTTGGTTAGTGTATGTTTTTCCAGCAACTGATGAGCCTTGATGATGATCAAAGCAGCAGCTGCTTCAAATCCCACACGTCCTTTAATACCAATAATCGTATCACCTACATGCACATCTCTACCTATGGCAAATGGACCTGCCAGAGCCTGAATTTTTTGAATAGCTTTTACAGGATCTAGTTTTTCTCCATTTACCGCCGCTATTTCACCTTTTTCAAATGTCAGTTCAAGGGTTTCAGTTTCTGTTTTAGATAATTGTGTAGGGTAGGCCTCTTCAGGGAGACTTCCATGAGAAGTAAGTGTCTCTTTACCACCTACCGAAGTTCCCCATATACCTTTGTTGATAGAGTAGGCAGCTTTTTCGAAATTCATGTTAATGCCATGCTCTTTTAGAAATGCGATTTCCTCTTCTCTACTAAGCTTTAAGTCTCTTATTGGGGTGATTATCTCTGCAGAAGGATAAATGGTCTGAAAGATCATATCAAATCTTACCTGATCGTTTCCTGCTCCCGTGCTCCCATGAGCTATCGCTGAGGCATTGATCTTTTTAGCATGCTCCGCGATGGCCTTGGCCTGTACGATGCGCTCAGCACTTACAGATAGGGGGTAAGTCTGATTTTTTAAGACATTACCAAATATCAGGTATTTAATAACTTTATTGTAATACTCTTCGGTTACATCCAATACTTTAAAAGAAGCTATACCCAAAGCGGAGGCCCTATTTTCGATATCCTTAAGTTCAGGTTCTTCAAAACCACCTGTATTGACCAAAACGGCGTGCACTTCATATCCTTTGATCTTACTTAAGTATAAAGCGCAGTAAGTGGTATCCAGTCCGCCACTATAGGCGAGTAGTACTTTTTTCATGGTTGGATGATGTTTGTAATTAAATTTTTATTAAATTTTAATAGGATTTTTTTCTTGATCCTTACCCATCTTTCGAACAAATTTAGATTTTCACTAAATTTTCTTAATTCTATGCCTTTCTTTGGTTTCTGATCCTTTGGTACATATAGCATAGCCGTGCAAAGACAGTTTTGTCTGTTTTTGCTTTTTAGTATTTCGATGTTCACACAGCTTTGGCAGCCTTTCCAAAAGTCCTCATCTGTGGTCAGATCAGAATAACTTACCGGAACATAGCCTAATTCAGAATTGATTTTCATCACTGCCGCCCCTGTGGTAAGCCCAAATATCTTGGCGTGGGGGTATTTTTTTCTGCTTAGTTTAAAGATTGCCTGCTTGATTTCTCTAGCTAGGCCTGATTTTCTAAACTGTGGTGCCACTATTAGTCCAGAATTGGCTACAAACTTTTCGTGCCCCCAGGCTTCAATATAGCAAAAGCCTGCCCATTCTCCCTCTTTGGTAAGGGCGATGACAGCTTTTCCTTCCAGCATTTTTTGTTTGATATATTCAGGACTACGTCGGGCTATACCGGTACCTCTAGCCTGGGCAGATAGTGCCATCTCTTCGACAATGGTCTCTGCATATTCCCCATGCTTGGGTTCTGCAGGCTGAATAATGAAATTTTTCTTTATCATGGCTGATAGTAAAGAAATAAGGATCTATAGAAATTAAATCGGATTATAGATCTGGTAAAGAAAGTTTATTGATAGGTAAGCGTCGGAATAGGTATCCACATAGGATGCCAATAATATAGCAGGGACTATGCCCTATAAAAAAATCCGGTCCTTATAAAAGTAGTCATAGCCATACCGGTCACACCTGTGGTGGTGTTATAAGTGGTGTTGCTAGCTATGTTCTTTTTATCAGTCATTTTTGTTTTGGAAGTGTAAAGTTTGTTACTATTTGAATTAAATGCAAGAAATGTGCTGAAAAATTATTTTTAACATAAAAAGTAGGAAGATGGATGACGGAGAATGGGTATCTTATTTCGGATGAAAAGTAAGTACGAGTCTAAAGTGAGAAAAGATAAGTAAGAAGTAAAAAGTGAGAAGTAAGAAAAAAATAATGAGTGATAAGTATGAAGAATTGTGAGCATATTTCTATATACAAAAGCTGCTATTAACGGGCTATATGCAATACTCATTCGTCAAAGTTATTTGATACATGGTACATGGTACTTTGTACAAAAAGTGGAACTCTTTTCTAAAATGAATCATTTTAAACCTATGAAAGTAGAAATATGGTCGGACATCATGTGTCCATTTTGTTATATCGGGAAAAGGAAGTTTGAAACCGCGCTGTCCCAAATAGAATTCAGAGATAGTATTGAGGTAGAATGGAAAAGCTTTTTGCTCAATCCGGATATTAAAACAGATCCCTCCAAATCCACCGTGGAATACCTAGCAGAAGTCAAGAACATGTCTGTAGAGCATGCCAAACAGATGACGGACCAAGTAGTGCAGATGGCCGCACAATCTGGATTAAAATTCAATTATGAAAAAACAGTGGTGGCTAATACGCGTAATGCCCACCGCCTTATCCAGATGGCAAAAGTTCATCTCTTGGGAGATAAAGCCGAGGAAACCTTATTTGATGCTTACTTTACAGAAGGCAGAAATATGGATGATAAGGAGACACTTATAGAGCTGGGCCAAAGGATAGGTTTAGATCCAGATGAAGTCAGCCAAATGCTTGATTCCGATCAGTTTGACGATAAGGTAAGACAGGAAATTTTCGAGGCCCAACAGATAGGGGTGAGGGGAGTTCCATTTTTTGTAATTGATAACAAATTTGGGATCAGTGGAGCACAGCCGGAGAATGTGTTTGTGAATGCTTTAACTAAAGCGTATAAGGAGAAGGATTCTGCTTCTATATAATTTATCTTCTCATTAGATCAGAAAAACCTCCCTGCTTGTCGTTCGGCTTATCTCTCGAATCTTAAATAAAATTTATCTTTACCTGCAATCTCATATTTATACGAGATATAAATACTAATGTGCTTGGAAGCTATATACAACTGATATTTGATCGAAATTTAGGATGTGTTGCTATGAGTGTGTATGTAGATTACGATAAAAAATTTTTAAGTTATGCCTCAAAATAATTTTTCACGGAAAAAAACGGAAAATTTTAAGAATGAAGTTTAAAACATTTCTGCTAGGACTTTTAATTACGATTATTGTAAGTTGCTCTCCGACAGTTGAAAAGATGGATAATCCGGTAAAAATTATCGGTGAAATGAAAAATGTAATGTGGAATGGAGAACTTTTTGGGAAAATAGATCTTGACACCATTGCAAATAAGGTAAAATTGTACGGCCTTGGACCAGTTGAGTATTTGGCAGGAGAAATAATGATAATTGAAGGAAGGTCATATAAATCTACAATTGTTTCTGATACCATAATAAAAGTGGAAGAAACCTATAATATAAAAGCACCTTTTTTTGGTTACACTAACATTTCTAATTGGGTAGAACAAGTATTACCCGACAGTATACAAACCATTCAACAATTGGAAAATTATCTTGATTTGATTACAAAATCCTCCAAACGACCCTTTATGTTCAAACTCGCGGGGACAGTTGACCACGCGAAAATCCATATAGTGAATTTGCCCGAAGGTTCAAAAGTGAGTTCTCCAGCAGAAGCCCACAAAGGACAAGTAAGCTACAACCTTTATGACCAACAAGCTGAAATAATTGGTTTTTTCTCGACCGAACATAAAGCAATTTTTACTCACCATGACACTTATCTGCATATGCATTTTATTACCATGGACAGAGAAAAAATGGGGCATTTAGATAATGTGATATTTAAAAAAGGAGAAATGACACTTTTCTTGCCGGATGAATGAAAAAAAACGAAGGTGGTAAGATCAAACTTGCAATAGATATTTAGCCGGTATTTATTCCAATTAGAAATGGTAAAACGCTATTTAACAGGAACAAGGCTATACGATCAATAAGATAATTTCTATTACAGAAATAATTTTAATTACAACTCAATGCAGTTATTTCTAAACCTATTGTTTCTGCCAGTGTTAAACAATAACACATTTTTGACAGAAGATAAATAGCAGAATGTAACCGAGCAAGAGAAGAATCTTAAATACGGTATGATCATCAATATCAATTTATTGGTGTTTTTATTTACTAACAGTAGGAAAAAAATATAATAAAACCGAGCATTACTAAAAACCTGGATATTGGGATATGCAAGGTTACTTTAGTATTGAATAACAAATTAATAACTTATGAAAGGAAAAGTCGCATTGATCACCGGAGGAAGCTCCGGAATAGGCTATGGTATAGCTGAAGCCCTTCTTAAAAAAGGAGTAAACGTAGGAATTACAGGAAGAAATAAAGAAAGGATTGAAGAAGCCGCAAAAAAGCTTCAAAATGTAGGAGAGGGAGAAGTGCTACCCATCCAGGCAGATGTAAGCGATTATGACGCACAGCAGGATGCCGTAAGGCAGGTAACCGAAAAGTGGGGCAGTCTGGATTACTTTATAGCCAATGCTGGTATTGGCCATTTTGCTCCTATAGAAGAGCTAACGGTGGAACAGTGGCATGAAACTATAGATACAAATCTAACGGGGGTATTCTATAGCATCAAAGCAGCTGTAGAGGAGTTGAAGAAAACCAAAGGTTATTTCATCACCATATCCAGTCTGGCAGGCACCAATTTCTTTGCAGGAGGATCCGCTTACAATGCCAGTAAATTTGGTTTGACAGGCTTCACCCAGGCCATCATGCTTGATCTTCGCGAAGCCGGGATTCGGGTCAGCACGATCATGCCGGGCTCAGTAGCTACACACTTTAACGACCACCAGCCTAGCGATAAGGATGCTTGGAAAATTCAGATCGAGGATATAGGGGAGATGGTCGTAGGATTATTTGAACTCAACTCAAGAACGCTACCAAGTAAAATAGAGGTAAGGCCATCCCAGCCACCTAGCAAATAAGATATAATTTATTAAACATATCATGAGGCCTTAATTAATATTAGGGTCTTTTTTTTTGTTTTATCTGATCCCTGGAAAGGAAAGAGGCTTACTTTTTACATTTTTAAACCTTTACGCTTTTTTTATGGCATGAGGGATATACATCAATTCTCATAACTTGTCGTATCTTCATTTTTCAAAATCAAAATTCTTAATTTTATGAAGATTAAAATTTATTCCTTGGCGCTTAGCCTTTTATTAATTTTTGCGGCAAGTGTACAAACCCAAGCCCAAATTCAAACGCCAGCAGCCAGCCCTGCTGCATCTGTATCCCAAAATGTGGGATTTACCAAGATCAGCATAGACTATTCCTCTCCAGCGGTAAAAGGACGGAAGATTTTCGGAGAGATTGAAAAATTCGGAACACCTTGGAGGGCAGGTGCCAATGCCCCTACCATAATAGAATTCAGCACCCCTGTAAACATCGGTGGCACCAATCTTCGTCCCGGAAAATATTCCATATTTATGACCCCCCAGGAAACAGGCGAGTGGACCATCCATTTTAACAGTAAAGGGAATTCTATATTTGCTTATATGCCAGGTGGTAATTTGGACAAAGAGGCGCTTGCCAAAGATGAGGCAGTTTCCATCAAAGTAAATCCTGTAAGGACAAATGATGTTCAGGAGCGTCTGACTTATGGCATATCAGCGGGGAATAATAAAGTAGCGCAAGTACATTTTGGCTGGGAAAAGATAAGAATTTCTTTTGAGGTCGATACTCAGGCGGACCAGAAAATGGAGAGTTTCAAAAGCCAGATGAATTGATGCTGAAATTTTATTTTTGTTTAAATAAATTAAAGAAACCTCCTATCGGGAGGTTTTTTAGGTTTTATTAAAATGCTTAATCGTTTCGTTTAGCATTTTGAAATCCAGCTTACCTTTTACTTCCTTTAAATGATGGAAGATGGCCAGGGATTTTTTTATCCTGCTGTCACTGTTTTTTACTTTTGTCACCAGGTAAATTAATGCGCGCTTTTTGCCGGGGGTAAGGCTTTGGAAGTAGCTTCTGCCTTCCTCATCCTGATCCATCATCACCTGAAACTCCTCCGGCACCTCATGTCCAAATTCCGTATGGTCTTTTTCCAGCAGAACTTCTACCGTATTTCCTTCATTTATGCCTAATTTATTCCTTAATTTTTTATTGACCAACACATACCAATAAGTCTGTGCTTTCATCAAGGCACATTGGATTTTATGCTTCCCATTTAAAGTGCAGTAAATCCTTCTATTATCTTTCTCTATATATGTTGAAGCTATATTTTCCGGTACGGGGATGTGATACTGCCAAAGATTGGAATCAAATTTTTCCAGCTTACCTAAAAATGTATCCATTTTAAAAACATCTATACGGAATGTTCTCTATCTACAAGCAACCCTCTCTTTTCCCATTCCTCCTTAAAAACTGTTTTCGGATCATGATAACCTTTCTTGTCTTTATAAGTGGTAATCCATGTATTTACAAAATGGTTGAGATATTCGAGTTCTTCCTTTTTATGAATAATATAGTGCTCTATCTCTACCACATGAGCACACATGTCCTTCAGTTGTGTAAGATGTGCCATGGCTGATCTACTTGTTTGTGCATGATGGGCATAAAATTCTATATCCTGAAGGTAAGTATCGGGGTTAAATCCGTTATGACGAATAGAATGTTCCAAATAGGTACTGAAAGTCTTGAAAAAATTGATTTTTTTGTCCACCCGGTAATCTGGTATCAAAAATGAAAATTTGGTCAACCCATTACAGAAAACCAGATATTTCTTCCGGTTGACATAAAACACATCACCATACCAGAGATAAAATTCATCTGCTAAAGGCTCATCCATTGATGTAGATAAATTAAAAAATTCTTTTCCGATGAATGGGTTTAACTTTTTTGAAAAGTATATACCTAAAGTGTTGACTTTCGACATAGCATGAGAATCAGGTTGTTAACTGTCAAGAAGTTGAAGGTAAATATTTAAAGATATAATATAAAATTTACGGCGTTTAATTTAATTAAATTCTTCTTTAGAATGCCACTAAAAACAAAAGGTGAAGATTCACCTTCACCCCTTATTTATCGTCAAACTATTATTAAATGTAATTTAGATTCTGACGTCCGTAGACCTTCGAATACGCCAGGGCGCACAAGTATGGACTTTTCAATGCGCTTCTACCACCACATCTTCCACATGCTCCTCAGCAAAAGACCCCTCCGGCTCTTTCAGGAATATCAGGCAGAAAAGGAAGCTAAAGGCAGCACCGGCTGACAGAATGTAGAAGAAGGTGCTGGCATCTACCATTGAGTAGATGATGAGATAGACTACTGCTCCCACATTGCCATAGGCCCCTGCCATACCGGATATCTGTCCGGTCATGTTCTTCTTTACGAAGGGGATGACTGCAAAGGTAGCCCCTTCAGCTCCCTGCACGAAGAGGGAGCACATGATGGTCACAGCGATCGCTACCCATAGCGGCCAGGCAGCATTGATGAAGCCCATGGCCAGAAATCCTAGGGTAATCCCGCACATATAGATTAGCATGGTTCTTTTCCTGTTTCCCAAAGCATCTGATAATACACCCCCTATCGGTCTTGCAAATAAATTCACCACCGCAAAGGAGGCAGCTACCATCCCCGCCATCGTAGGGCTGATGGAGAATGTGCTTTCAAAGAAAACCGGTAACATGGAAACCACCGCGAGTTCAGCTCCAAAGTTGGCAAAATACGTAGTGTTCAGGGCTGCCACACTGGAGAAGGAATACCTGTCTTTTTTTGCAAAACCTTTTTTCAATAGCGGGATATTTACCTGAAGCGTCTTGCCGATATGGGCAAAGAAAACAAGTAAGAGTATTCCCCATATGATGTAAAGTAATTCCTCTGATATAAAGGGTTCTCCAGTATCGCTGAGTGATACATTACTCAATCTCCAAGCTAAGGCACCCAATGCGCCCACTAGTGGGAAAGACCATAATATCAGTTGTACCAGATCACCCCATGAGGTGGCGATAAACGGCTGGGTTTTTTTCACTCCTACGAATTTCTTTCCCTCAGGCACATCCTTGGCCACTCTGTAATAGATAAACCCATATACAAATGAAACCACACCATTGATAGCCAGAGCATATCTCCAGCCTTCTTCATAGCTTTTAAAAAGTTCTAGGGCGATCCA
>DATHVH010000053.1:0-25431 GCA_035461405.1 Anditalea sp. | reverse complement strand
GGCAAATATCTGGTATGGAACATTTCCATCTGAAAACACCAATCAGGACGGCTACGAAAGAACTGCACCTGTAGGATCCTATCTACCAAATGGCTATGGTTTATATGATATGACCGGTAATGTATGGGAATGGTGTCAAGACTGGTACAGTGCTGAACTTCACCTCACTTTGGCTGCGATCTCCACCTGTAAAAATCCAACGGGTCCAGAAATAAGCAACCTTAATGAGCCTCAGAAAGTGATTAAAGGAGGGTCATTTTTATGCCATGTCAGCTATTGTGAAAGTTATCGTCCTAGTGCAAGGCAAGGTACGACCATTGATACAGGAATGTCCCATATTGGATTCAGATGCGCAAAGGATATTAGTTAACCGCAGTGATTTAATTATTTTTGTTTTGGCACAATCATTCCCAAAGATATAGAGTTAATCATACAGACCCATTCTCATAAAATTTTAATTCTTTAAAAGTGATATGAGATGATTTAAAATAATAACCCTTTTATAATTTCTCGATTTACATGACGAAAAATTAGACATAGCTAGTTTTTTAATTTTTACGTCCTCTATTTTATATGAAAAAAATAATCAATGTAATCCTAGTAATGTTAATTTTTGCATTGCCTATATCGGTAAAAGGTCAGGAATATAATTACCTTGAAATGAATGTTCCTGATTTTAAGCTTCCAGATTTATTTATAGATTCCAAAGGAAAAGCAGTTAATACGATTGAAAATTGGGAAACTATCCGGAGACCTGAGATAATGAATTTACTTGGGGAGCATATTTATGGACATGTCAGAGGATATGAAGAAATTTCATTTTTCTTAGACGAAAGAGAAACCAATCCACTTCCAGAAAAGACAATTTTTAAACAAGTCGCCATTACTGTTAGAGAAGACAATAACCAATATACTTTTCACTTAGACCTCTTTCTTCCAAATACAAACAAAGGCCCCTATCCGGTATTCCTAATGATAACACACCGCAATAAAGGGAGGATAGAAAATGAATATAAACTGGGTTCGTGGCCCGTGGAAACATTAATTGATGCTGGTTATGCCATAGCAGCCTTTCATGTTTCTGATGTCACTCCAGATAACAAACAGTTATTTAGAGAGGGTATTTTAAATACGCTTTATCCTGAAGAACTTGAAAAGAAAAACGGTATGCGTGCCTTATCCTCGTGGGCATGGGGTGCTATGAGAGTGATGGATTATTTTGAGCAGGATGAGGATATAGATGCAACGCGAAGTGCTGTAGTGGGACACTCAAGAGCTGGTAAAGCCGCGCTATGGACAGGAGCAAATGATCCACGCTGGGCCATTACCATAGCCAACCAATCTGGAGCAGGAGGTGCGGCGCTATCTAAGAGAAAATTCGGAGAAACAGTAAAAAAACTCAATAGGTCATTCCCTCACTGGTTTACTGATAACTTTAACGCCTATACTGATAAAGAGGAAAATTTGCCTTTAGATCAACATTTTCTTATTGGTGCCATAGCACCAAGAGCTGTCTATGTAGCAAGTGCTAAACTGGATCAATGGTCCGATCCAAAAGGAGAATACCTAGGACTAAAGTACGGAACAGAGGTGCATTCAAAAATTTATGGATTGGATATTAAATTACCTGAAGAATTTATTTCCATCACCACTCCTGAAATACATAAGCATGCCGGCTACCACCTTAGAATGGGCAAACATTCTTTTACCACGTACGATTGGGAGCGGTTTATAGAATTTGCTGATAAGCAGTTTAATTGATTTGGGATGTCTGAAAAATGAAAAAGGACGCCTGCCTGACGCCAGTCAGAGAAGACAGAAGGAAAAAGTAAACTAAATGGAAATTTGTTTAGTGCCATAGGTACGGAATGTTGTAGAAGGTAATAAACTTAGATTCATGCCCTGCCGACTCCCTTGCCATTTTCTTAAAAATACACGAATGATAAATGTAGGATAATTTTTATTAATCGGACCATCCTTTAGTCCTCTCCACAGCTTTATGCCAATATTTTAAATTTTCATTCACTTTTTCTTTATCCATTGTAGGTGTGAAGATGGTGCCTTCCTCCACTAGGGGTTTTAGTTCTGAAATATCTTTCCAATATCCTATAGCAAGACCTGCAAGAAATGCCGCACCAAGGGCAGTGGTCTCTAAAAATTTTGGTCTGGTTACAGAACAGTTTAATATATCAGTCTGAAACTGCATGAGGAAATTGTTTTCTGTAGCGCCTCCATCTACTCTCAGTTCTTTAGTCATCACCCCACTGTCTTTTTCCATGGCCTTCAATACATCGTAGACCTGATAAGTAATGGCTTCGAGGGCGGCTCTAGAAAAATGTGTAGCGGTAGTTCCTCGGGTGATTCCAAAGAATGCTCCACGCGCATCCTGATCCCAGTATGGCGCACCTAATCCTGTCAGGGCTGGTACAAAATACACTCCTTCATTGTCAGGTAACCCAATTGCCTGATTTTCTGTATCACCGGCATGATCTATTACTTTAAGTCCATCCCTAAGCCACTGTACTGCAGCTCCCCCTATAAATACGCTGCCTTCCAATGCATAAGTTGTTTCTCCATTTATTTTCCAAGCTATGGTAGTCAACAGTTTATTATTTGACTTAACAGGTTTATTGCCCGTGTTCATTACTAAAAAACAGCCGGTTCCATAGGTGGTTTTAGCCATTCCTTTTTCTATACATAGCTGTCCAAATAATGCTGCATGTTGATCTCCCGCTATTCCTGCAATAGGGATTTTGGCTGAAAAAATTTTACCAGAAGTGGTACACACCACCTCACTACTTGATTTTACTTCGGGGAGAATACTTCTGGGGATGTTAAAAAGTTTTAGTAGTTCTTCATCCCAAACCTGCTCGTGGATATTGAAAAGCATCGTGCGGCTGGCATTAGTGATATCAGTAATATGTTTTGCACCATTTGTCATCTTCCAGATCAACCAGGAGTCAACAGTCCCAAAACACACTTCTCCCCTCTCGGCTTTTTCTTTAACGCCCTCTACATTATCGAGAATCCATCTGATCTTGCTAGCTGAAAAATAAGCGTCTATAACTAGTCCTGTTTTATTATTGATAGTCTCAAAATGACCCTGTTCCTTTAGCTCATTGCAGTATGCCGCGGTTCTTCGATCCTGCCAAACTATGGCATTATATACCGGTATACCTGAATTTCTATCCCAGAGAATAGTGGTCTCCCGCTGATTGGTAATACCAATAGCTGCTATCTGAACAGCTGCAATATTAGCTTTTGCTATAGCCTCAGTCGCTACTGAGGCTTGACTAGTCCAAATTTCTATTGGATCGTGTTCTACCCATCCGGGCTGAGGAAATATCTGTTCAAAATCTTTTTGGGCCTTAGTAACTATCTGACCTCGATGATCAAAAAGGATAGCCCTGGAACTTGTAGTGCCTTGATCAAGAGAAAGAATAAACTGATCTTTTGGGTCCATTTAATTATGAATTTATATCAAAAATTGATTTAAAAATTAATTTTGATGCTTTATTACTCCCTATTTGGAGAGAAGCATTTTACTTTTCCTGAATCTTAGGTGCCAACTGTAAAATGTATTTCTGTGCCAGCTGAATGAAATTAGCTGTTTCATTTGCTATCCATTCTTTGTCCATATTCATCTCTTCAGCCATTATTTCAGCTACTATTGGGGCAATTTCGGTAGCGCTTCTTGCATCTAAAAATAATATCCTAAACCGGCGAGCCAATACATCCTCCACTTTAAGAGCCATTTCGCCCCGTACCATCCACACTACTTCAGCTTTGGTATATGGATATTTTGGATGTAGGGTCTCTCCTAGATCTGGCTGTTCTAAAATTATTTGTTTTATATTATCCGCATCACTTCCATAAATAGAAAAATGATCTTCTATTGTGTTATTTCTAAAGCCATGAATTTTAATTTCACTTGAACGGCTATTTTGAAGATTTAACCCTTGGAGCTTTTCGATAGCATCAACTGTATCTTCTCCCATTTTTCTAAAAGTAGTCCATTTGCCTCCTATAATTGAAACCAAATTACTGTCAGAAATGGTAACTTTATGGCTTCGTGATATTTCTTTAGTCTCTGCCCCCTCCTCGGCTGGAGCAGCAAGCGGCCGCATTCCAGCAAAAATTGAAAGTATATCTTCTTTGCGCGGTTTTTTTACCATATACTCCCCACAAGTTTCCAATATGAAATCAATCTCTCTGGCAAGAGGAGCGGGTTCATTTTTTGGATTTTTTCTGATTGTATCAGTAGTCCCAACTATTAGCTTTCCATGCCAGGGAATTCCAAAAAGGACCCTACCATCTGATGTTTTTGGAATCATGAGGGCATCCTTTCCACCCAAAAATGATATGTCCAATACTATATGAGCTCCCTGGCTTGGCCGAAGTGTTTTCTTTGCTTTTAAATTGTCCATTTTAAGAACTTTATCTGCAAAAACTCCAGTAGCATTTACTATACTCTTAGCTTTGATTTCATAGTTTTGCTTAGTGATCATATCCTTCAGAGATAATCCATTGACATTACCCTTTTCATCTTTGGTCAAAGCTGACACTTTCATATAGTTTAAAATAGTACCGCCCATCTCTCCACAAGTCTGTGCGAGATTGAGAGCGAGCCTAGCATCATCAAACTGACCATCATAATAGAGTACTCCTCCTTTCAGACCATTAGCATTTATTGCGGGAAGTTTTTGTAAAGTTTCTTCTTTGGAAATAATTTGCGACCACCCCATTTTAAAATTACCAGCCATTAAATCGTAAATTTTCAGACCAGCACCGTACTTCAATTTATCAAAAAATGAATAAATAGGAATAACAAAAGATTGTCTTTGTGATACGTGAGGGGCATTTTTCATTATTATCCCTCTCTCTTTCAATGCTTCCATCACCAAACCTATATCCCCTTGGGCCAAATACCTCACTCCCCCATGTAGTAGTTTTGTGCTTCGGCTAGATGTACCTTTTGCAAAATCGGATTTCTCTACCAATAAAACTGATAATCCACGGGATAAGGCGTCCAAGGCTACGCCTAAGCCTGAGGCCCCTCCTCCTATTATTGCAAGGTCCCAAACCTCCTTCTCTAGCTTATTAATACTATCTACCCTATTCATTAAATATTATTATATGAAAGTATCCAAAAAGATACAAAAACATATTGAATTATCGACACTTCCATATAAAGGGCCCTTTTTGGGTTAGCCTACTATCTAATACAAAATCTTAGGTAGCGATAGTAGCTAACCCTTTCTATGTAAAACTTTTATTTATTTTTTCATTATTCTATGTTCCCTCCATTTGTCTATGATCCTCCCGCATTTTTTCGTGGTCATCGATCATCTGTTGGTGTTCTTGCTCCATTTGCTGATGCTCTTGTTGTATTTGACTATACCTAGTTTGCCATTGCTCCTCAGTCATATCCGACCTATCGCTATCATTAAAAAATACTTCATGATCCTCCATCATTCGTCTATGGTTTGCAATAATTTTGGTATGCCTGTCTTGCATTTCCTGATGACGATCTTCCATTGACCTTAACTTTTCATCCTCCAGTATTCCTCTATTCCGATCTACCCATTCATCATGTTCCTGTTCCATTTTCTGATGCTCTTTCTCTAAATCTTCATGCTCCTTCATCAGTTCTTGGTGTTCTGAATGCCCACTATGCCTATGGTCTGTATCACCTGACTCTCTGCCATTACATCCCACTAATATTAAACCTATAAATAATATTTGATTAAGTTTCATTTCAATATTGGTTATGGTAAAACATAATTTATTTCAATGATGTAATTTAAATTTCTGGTGCTTATTAATATTAATACTCCACCCTCCGGTCTTCATCTATATTTAGATGTTCTTTTCGCATTACTTCATGTTCTTGCAGCATTTGTTCATACTCTTTTTCCATTTTGGCCTGCTGCCCCTCTATTTCCATATATCTTTGGTGCCACTCTTCTTCCCCTATTTCTGACCTATCCAATTTCCAAAAAGCCCGATGTTCATCCATAAGCCTTCGGTGCTGCTGCATCATATCTGCATGGCTTGCTTTAAGTTCCCTTATCCTTTGTTCCGCAGTCCTAACCCTTTCTGCTGATAAAGAACCTCCACGCTCGGATATATAGCGGTCATCTTCCTGACCTAAATTTCTACGGCGTATCTCACTTTCTTGATTTTCACTATTTCTGCGATCTTGGCCATCTAAGAGTGGCTGATCCTGTTCTACACCTCCTTGCCTTCTTTCCCCACAGGAGACCACTGTAAAGCTTATAAGGAATAAAATAATGTAATATCCTTTCATAATCGTTTTAATATAAGGTACTTAAATAAACAGTAAGATTTTAAGATTGTTTATAGTATATCTAGCAGCGAATTCTAGCAGCTGGCTCTATCTTTCAAATTAGACTATAATCATATAAACAAAGTTGCCTTACTACTTGCGTAAATTAGTGGTATCGGTATCGACTTCATTTAAGTTTATATGCTCTGCATCCATGGTTTTATGATCTTCTTTCAACTGCTTGTGCTCTTTTTCCATCCGTACATGCTCCTCTTCGATTTCTTTATAACGGGCTCTCCACTGATCTTTAGGAATATCCATATTGTCCCTTGATTCAAAAAATACTCGGTGCTCTTCCATCCTTTCATGGTGTTCATCTAAAATCGCTTTGTGTTTTGCCTCTATCTCTTTATGCTTTTGTTCTAGTATTTCGAAATTGCGATTCGGTACTGTATCTTCACGACTTATCACCCATTGGTCATGTTCATGTTTCATGTTAGAGTGCCGTCTCTCTAACTCCTGGAGATCATGCTCCATCCGCACATGTACTTCATAGTGCGCTTCACGCTGATCCATTCGTCCCGTCTGCTGTCCGTTACAGCTGCACAGTATTGTTCCGATAAAAATTATTGAGATATGTAGCTTCATAATAGCGATTAGTTTAGGATTAAAGTTAATTCTATACAAATCCCATTCCTTCACCCATTTCTTTTAGCTAATAAAAAGTTATTTATAGCAGAAGTACATTTTATTTCTATTACACAAATTTGAATGTTTATTATAGTTTGAATCATAGATCTTAATTTTTAATATTCTATTTAAATTCATACCGGTTTATTAATTTTATCAATTTACATATGCGTGTATGACTGGATTTTAACTAGCTTAGATATATATTTTTGACAAACATGCCTTCAATTAAAAATTTGGACCGGCAAAGCTTTTGGGCCTTGGCCAAGGAGTCTGTACGGGGTGGGGATTATGATTTTACCAAGCTTAACATCAAGACTGGGATCATTCTCCTATCTATACCTATGATACTGGAGATGATCATGGAATCCCTCTTTGCAGTCGTGGACATATTTTTTGTGGGAAGGTTAGGAAGCGATGCTGTAGCCACAGTAGGACTTACCGAGGCAGTAATAGTTATTGTCTATTCTATAGGTATAGGGATTAGTATGGCGGCCACAGCTATCATATCCCGGAGATTTGGTGAACATAATTACAAAGCTGCAGGAAGCGCTGCTTTTCAGCTGCTGCTATTTGGTGCAGTCACATCAATTGCTATAGGTGGCTTAGGTTGGGTTTTTGGAGAAAATATTCTTATTCTAATGGGAGCCAGTGACGAGGTGCTTTCTATAGGAGTACCCTATACCCGGATTATTTTTGCAGGTAATACCGCCATCATGCTGCTTTTTCTTATCAATGGTGCCTTCCGCGGAGCAGGTCAGGCTCACCTGGCCATGCGTGCCTTATGGATAGCCAATGGCTTTAATATTATACTCGACCCTATCATGATATTTGGCATAGGAAGTTTTGAAGGGCTAGGTTTAGTAGGAGCTGCGTGGGCTACTAATATAGGACGAAGTATCGGCGTGATATATCAAATGTATCACCTTCTCAATGGTAAGCACAGACTGGTGATTCTTCGAGACAATCTTAAACTTAAATGGAAGACCATCTATAAAATAAGTGTTATCTCATTCAATGGAATGGGCCAATTTCTAATAGATTCGGTAGCCTGGATTGCTCTGACCAGAATGGTGGCAGAATTTGGATCTGTGGCAGTAGCAGGTTACACCATTGCTTTTAGAATTTTGATGTTTAGCCTTATGCCAGCATGGGGACTTTCTGCTGCAGCAGCCACACTAGTAGGGCAAAATCTCGGTGCCGGTAAAGTCCGAAGATCCGAGCTATCTGTATGGATCACTGCGCGGTATAATGTAATATTTTTAGCAATAGTAACCCTAATATATCTGTTTTTCGGCCGCTCTATTATCAGCCTCTTTGCAGAAGGGGAAGAGTTACAAAACATTGCGACTGCAGGTCTTCAGGTAATTGTGCTTGGTTATATTTTCTTTGCAGTAGGTATGACTATGACGCAGGCCTTTAATGGGGCGGGAGATACCAAAACTCCCATGTATATTAATATTGGAGTATTCATATGTATGGAAATCCCCCTAGCTTACCTCCTTTCTATGACATTCGGCCTCGGGGTAATGGGCGTATTCATCACCATAGCCTTTTCCCATTCCCTCCACGCCATGGTGGCCCTGTGGTTTTTTAGAAAAGGGAAATGGAAGAAGGTGGTGGTTTGATGAGGGAGATCAGTACCGGGATGTCCGATGCTCGATATCCACGGGTATTTAATGAAAACCTTCTGTGGATATATGGTAAAACTTGGTAGAAAAAGTCTCTGCATCATGGTTATAACCGTAATTATTAGATTCTACTACTAAGTGATTTCCCTCAAAAGTAGATGTGATTTGGACCCAACCTGTGCCGACATTAAATTCCTTTAGTTTAACTTTAGTCTTGTAATCCATTATGAGGAATTTATAGTTTTCTGTTGCTGCCAAATACAGATAGGAATTTTGCCCACAACTATAACAAAAATCTGAAGCGAATACAGAAAATCCAAGGTAGTCAAAAACATAAGCTTGATTTTCATCAAACACCCTCACATCATGTCCAACTAAGACTTTTCTATCATCATTTTTACTATAATCTATTCTAGGAAAACTATTTGCATTAAATTCATACTTCATATCGAAATTATTTAAAGACTGATTTGTCTGAACAACTCCCCTATTACCACTTCCATCACCATACATAAATAGCGTCTTCTGGTCATGACTAGCCCGAATAGAGCTTATATTATGGAATTGGTTATCATTCCAACCATATTGTTCACTAGTAAAGATTTTATTTCCATTGGCGGTATCTATCACAAACCAAGTATTACCACTAGAATTGGTTTCGTATACTTTTAATAATCCCATCCCCTTATCATTGAAACCCATCTCATGTACAAAATAATTTTCGTATTCTCGAAAGGGCACAGGTGGTAAAGCTATGGTTGAAAGCAAACTTCCAGTATTTGGATTAATGATATCTATTGATACACCATTAGATATATACAGAAGGTTGTTATATGGATTTAAAGTTATATATGGTCCACGACTAAATCTTTCTTCTATATTAAATTCTTTTATGATAGATAAAGATTTTAAGTCTAATTTATAAACTCTGGCAGGTGATCTAGTCAAAACCCATTGTGTATCTTCATTTGGTATATTAAATCTACCTACCACCATACCCCTGATTTCCAGAATTTTATCATAAAAATCGACTTCTATGTTTTCTGTATAAAAATTTCCGAACTGATCTTCATATTCTATCAAAAATGGATATTTACCTCCCATTCTGCCACAAGAATATGTGAAAGTCAGACCATCCTTAGATCCATTATAAACAGGTGCAGATAGTTCTCCCTGACATCCGCTAAATATTTGTGTAATTCTTTTTATGGTTACATGGCCATTAAAAAGGAGTTCAATTGTACTTTTATTTTGAGAAACCAATTCCCCTGCCCTTCCCTGCATGCTGATTATCTTTAAAGGTACAGTTTGTAAAACTCTAACTTCCTTTATAATACCTCCGGCACTGATGTGTATTACTGCTTCTCTAGAATTATCACCGGGATTATTGTCCCAAACTACCTTGATTGTTTTTTCTCCTATACCTTCTTCTGCATTAAGCTTTACCCATGGTTCTGAAGATTTAGCTGTCCAGGAGGTATTGGAATTAATACTAAGCTCAAATTCGCTTTTGATGGTAGATGCCATAATTAATGTATCAGATACCTCAAGAATAGCTTCCCCGATCTTCATCCCAAAATTCTTTTCACTTACAATTCCTGGCTGTACCGTTATCATTTCAGCGGCATCGATAAAGCTAGCTTTGGAGACTTTTATTTCATAATTACCCCTTGGTATATCTTCAATGATATACCTACCAAAATCGTTAGTGACTACAGTCCGTGAAAATGAAGAAGAATGCAATGCAACAGTTGCATTTTCTATTGCCTTTCCTTCTAAGGAGACTACGTGCCCGCTAAGCTTACCTGTGGTATAAACTTCTACCTCTGGCTCCTCTGAACATGAAAAGGTTAACACCAAAAAAAAGACCGCTAAGAAAGCTTTAATATATTGTATTGTATTCATAATCTATTTTAAAAAACTCCTTGTAAAAATATAAATTAGTTATTTATATTTACACGTTTTTAAAATATAATTTTTATATAGAATCATACGCAGTTATATATTTTGGATTATGAATGAATCAACAACTTATACCAAATACATTTTTGTTATTTGTGCAATCATTTTTTTAGTTTCATGTGGCACAATAGACATAGACCCCCTACCGAACTGGGAAATTTCTGATAATGTAATATTGATCAATCATGAAGAAGATCAGGCAACATTCACTATCACAAACACTGGGAATATTCCATTAAACTGGGAAGTCAAATCTCTTGATAAATTTATCATTATAAACCCATTTAGCGGTAAGATTCTGCCGGGAGAATCTGTCACATCGGAGATCAAAATATTTAAAAGTGAACTTCCAGAAGGTATATATAAGTCCCAACTTATTTTAGATACAGATCAAAATCTGAATAGAGGCTTAATGGTGGATATTATTTCTTTTAAAGAAGCTAAATGGTTATTAAATACAGGAATTGTCGATGCGGAATATGATAGGGATAATGATAGAATCATAGCTCTTTCTGATCAAAATTCACTATTGATAATAGATCCTCAAAATCAAACTATATCCAATATAGACCTTGGAATGCCAGGTGTAAGAGTATCCTTAAGCCCAGATAGCAATACAGCTGTGGTAGGTCATATAGCTGCATTATCATACGTTAACTTAAAAACCTCCACGATAATTAAGCAGATAGGACTCCCATTTGAAATATTCGATTTAGTGATGGGACCAAAATCCTGGGTTTATATATCTCAATTAAAAAGAGAATTCTATAATCTGTATAATATCAATATCGATACAGAAGAGCAGGGCTGGTCCTATTCCGTCATAGTAGATAACCAGTCAAGGTTAAAAGCTCATCCTTCCGGAAAATTCATATTTGCTGCGAACACTTTTGTCAGTCCATCTAATGTAGATAAAATAGATATCACCCAAGGCAAAGCTTCCGGAAACTATTCTACGCCCTACCATGGAGACTATCCATTTGCGGGAGATCTCTGGGTAGCGGATGATGGATCACAATTTTTCTCCAGAGGGGGATATGCATTTACGATTTCTGACAACCGAACTTTTGATATGACCAATATAGGTAGACTCCACTCCGATCATTATTTTTCTACTATAGCTCATTCCTCAAAAAATGGAAAAATATATGGGATTTATAATTCACGAATACGTCATCCAGCCCATAATGTCACTGCTGATATACTCGCTAAGTATAATTTTTCATACCAATTATTAGAAGAAGTTAAGTTGCCAGGTTTCCTTTCAATAGACAGTTATGGTCAATATCAAATTTTAAACAGTCATGCTGAATTCAGTTTCTTTAATAATGAAGGAAACAAATACTATATAATAAGTAAATCTGCTCCTGAATACAATACTTCTCCCCAATGGGCTATAATCAGTATACCTACTCTTTAAATATTTTCTATGGCTTTTTTTGATAGGATATCTATTATAACATGTATCTTTTTAATTATAATATTTATATCTGGATGTGGGGAAACAGAAGACCCCAACAGTCCACCTACTGTAGCCACAGTGAAGGTAGATGTTGTTTCTTCAGGAGGAGCTAATTTTATTGGTGAAATCACTAATCATCGGCTGATTATTGATCATGGTTTTGTCTACGGGCTAGACAGTAACCTAAGAATGCAGGGACCGAGAGTTATTTCTTTAAAAGAACCGACTAGTTCCGGCAGATATGAGCATCAAATAAATGTAGGCCTCATGCCGAATCAAGTATATTATTTCAAAGCGTATATAGAAGTTAACGGATATATTAGCTATGGAGAAACTAGATCTTTTCATTCCAATGGCAGCGCAGCACCTATTATAGATGGAGTTAATCCTGAAAAAGGCTATCTCGGTCAACAAATTCAAATCAAGGGTAAAAATTTCGGGTCATCTTCTTTATATACAAAAGTCTACTTTGGAGAGCAAATGGCTCATCCTCATTCAGTAAACGATTCAACCATATCTGTCAATATTCCTACAAATTTAACTCGTGCTAATTTTCAGCTGAAGGTGGAAGTATATGAGAAATCTGATCAAATGCACTATAGTCTCCATAGTCCCGAAATATTGGCTATAGAACCTAGTAGCGGAACTTTCAGATCAATCATAAGTATAAAAGGAGTAAATTTTGACACTATACCAAGCCAGAATCATGTATTGATAGGAGATCTCAAAGCTATAGTTATATCCAGTACTAGAAATGAGATAAAATTTGTAATTCCAGATGAATTAAAATTGGAGAACTCGTCTATTCAGGTTACCAGCCAATTACAACAAGCGACAACCGATACCCAATTTAAACTGATTGCTCCAATTATTTCGGGATTTCCGGATTGTACGAAGACTGACAATACTTTCGTAATAAAAGGAGCAAACTTTAACCCTATTTTTAACTTGAATGAAGTTTATTTTGGCGAAGCTAAAGCAGAAATACTTAGTGGTGATAAAGACATACTAACAGTAAAAGTACCACATGGCCCCTTCCCCGACGCTAAGGTCAATTTAAATATTAAAATAGGTGAAGTAACAGCCACCCATGCCAAAGAAATCTGCATAGAAGATGAATGGGTAATGATCAGCAATAGTCTGCCTTTATCTTTTTATCGAGGTATTGGTGCTTTTGTATTAACAGACAAAGCTTATGTTATAGCTAATTCCAAAGAATATACAGATATAGGGAAATACCTATGGGAATATAACCCTGATGATACTTCCTGGACTAAATCTTCCCTCCCGTTTTCTCCAAATCATTCTGGTAACTGTACAGATAATGGAAGGAAGGGCTATGTTTACACAGCTGATTATAAAAACAACTTTTGGGAATACAATCCGGTATCAAAACAATGGTTACAGAGAGCTGATTTTCCCGGTTTTAAAAGGGATGCAGCATCTATGTTTTCTATTGGTAAATATGTATATGTAGGAATTGGTCACAATCTCGAAAAAGGAGATCCAGAAATTTACCATGATTTCTATAGATTTGATCCCGACCAAAACATATGGTCTAGAATAGCAGATCTAGTCACTAATCCACATTGGAGCCGTATAAAGGCGGGAGTATTTGTGATAAATGATATAGCTTATTTATCCGGCGGCGCCAGGAATTCTGGAGATGTACAAGCTTGGAAATATGATCCTATAGCAGATAATTGGAGTAGAATAGCCGACCTGCCATATCCTATTACTTATAGTGTCCATTTTATGCTTAATGGAAAAGGCTTTACAAGCGGTAGATATAATGACAGCTACGAATATAATCCCAATACCAATACATGGACAGAATCTCATAAAATCGGCCATAGCAATAGACCTGGTGCATTCAGTTTTGTGGTAAAAGGAAAGGCCTATGTTGGCGGAGGTGATACAGATTATTTTGGTATTGGCAACTATCAATTATTAAAGCTTATGAAATAAGACACATTAATTATAATATAATTTTATATACGCTTTTTTACCATTAGCAAAATAGAATCTGGTAAATACATGAATTCTACTTTTTGTTGACTGTAACCAATTATTCGCAATTAAATAAAGCTCGCTATCAATAAATGGCAATATTGCGGATAATCACATAATATATTTAAGCATTCGGGATATTTAAGCATTCGGGGAAATTTTATTCATGTAAACTAAAAATAAGCCTTCTCAACAACCTGCCCAACTACCTTATTGACACATACTCCCAATTCATTTATCACCTCAAAATCCCAAAACCTGATCACTGTCCAATTTTTGGATCTGTAGTAAGCATTGATTTCCCTGTCTCGCTGCATGTTCCTTTCTATCTTCGGTATCCAAAATGCACGGTTGGATTTGATGGATGTTTTACGGTTTTGCCAGTCGTGACCATGCCAGAAGGAACCGTCTATGAAGATCAACATCTTATATTTGATCAGGCTTATATCCGGTCTACCGGGGAGGTTTCTCTTATTGCTTCGGTATCGGATACCTGCATGCCATAGGGCATTCTTAAAAACTTTTTCTGGCTTAGTATTTTTGCCTTTGATCCGCGACATGTTATACGACCGCTGCTTCGTAGTATAGAAACCGTTATCTTCACAGAATCTGGGTACTTCTATTTTTTGTTCGGGATAAGGTTTGTTCATTTATTAAACTTTTTATATGTCATTTGGAAAACGATTTTAACATATTAAAAGTGCAAATGAAGGTAATTATGTGCTATTGATGATCCCAGTCTTTAAGTATCCATTATTATGTACCATAGCCTTATTCAGATCTTAATGACTTTATCGGATTGGCCAAAGAAGTCTGTATAGTCTTGTAGCTTACTATTAATACCGAAAACAATAAACCAATACCTATAGAAATTACAAACACTCCCACACCTATATTTTGCCTAACTGCAAATTGAGAAAGCCAATCGTTCATCATTATTATAGTAATTGGAATCGATAAGATCATTCCTATAGCGATTACTTTTAGAAATTCAATGTTAAATAATAAGGATATTTGTGAGATACTAGCTCCCAGCACTTTTCTTATCCCTATCTCTTTGACTCTTGACGTGATCGATAGCGAAGCTAATGCAAATAGGCCCATTCCTGAAATAATCACCGCGATAATAGCTGCAATGGTTATCAATCTACTCAACCTGCTATCCTGCACATAGGTCTGCGCAACTGTGTCATCAAAAAAACTATATTCAAATGGATCAGAACCATGGATATCTTTCCAAATGCCCTGAAAACTTGCTATAGTAGCTTGGACGTCTTCAGTTCTATATTTCACAAAGATAGTTTGCCTCAACTCTGATCTGATCATTACGTGGTTTAAACCTTCAAATATATTTATATGATTCATGACCATAATAGCAGGATCAATAGGATTGTATAGAGATTCATAATGAAAATTTTTGACAACTCCGATGGCCCTATTTTCTCCAAAACCATCACTAGGCAAAGTCATACCAATCGGATCATCCCATTCTAAAAGATCAACCATAGCTTCATTCATGATAAAACTGTTATTAAGATCGGATGGTATATCAGGTGAAAAATTTCTGCCATCAATAATCTTTAATCCCATGACATCTACATAGTCTTCATCTACTATATTCATGTTAAATAAAATAGTC
Source organism: Anditalea sp. (assembly GCA_035461405.1). Taxonomy (GTDB): domain Bacteria; phylum Bacteroidota; class Bacteroidia; order Cytophagales; family Cyclobacteriaceae; genus Anditalea. The sequence continues at coordinate 9,748 of DATHVH010000053.1, read as the reverse complement.
TTCTTATCATCATTTTCAAACCCCGCTTCTATCCAACTGTTATCTCCATACACAGAGGTAGCCACTCCTACTTGACTTACATTCTCATGATTAAGTAGAGCTGTCTTTATAAGCTGTGCATATTCGAAGCCCCCTCTTATGGAGGGTTGAGGCGGTATAATTATCTGCAAAATAGATTCCTTATTTATACCTAAGTCATAGTCCCTGATTTTTTCCATCTGCAGGTACATGATCAGCGTGCAGCTGATCAATGAAATTGAAATAAAAAATTGAAATGCTAGCAAACCTTGTCTTAACCTTTCCTTACCAAATTTAAGATTGGTTCCCTTTAGTATGGCTATTGGACGTAACCTCGATAAAAATAAGGCGGGATATGCTCCTGAAAGTAAAGCTATAAATAATGCTAAGAGAACGATTATGGTAACCTGATAAATCGTATAATTTAATACCAGTTCATTTGCTAATAGATTATTAAATGTAGGGAGAAATATTTCTGCCGCTATTACACCTATGATCAGAGCTATCACAGTGATCAAAATAGATTCGGTAATAAACTGTAAAAATAACTGGCCAAATCCAGCACCCATACTTTTTCTCACCCCTACTTCTTTGGCCCTGGAGACGGACCTTCCTATGGCCATAGTGGTGAAGTTAATGCTGGCTATCAAAATGATGAGCAAAGCCACCGCTCCAAGAATATAAAGCAAACGAGGGTTGGTAACCAAAGCCACTGAGGGTGCAACGTCCACATTTAAATGCACATCGGATAATGACTGAGGCACGATCCTGTAATCAACTTCATTTACCCTTTCTCCAATAGCTGTATTGACCATTGTCTGAAGCTGGTCTTGCATGCTTTGCAGGTGGGTATTAGGCTCCATCATCACATAGGTCTCCCCGTATATTTGAAACCAAGATCTTCTAGCACCTTCCGAATAAATCTGATCAATATTTTCATCGGACAATAGCATTTCAAATTGAATACTTGAGTTGATCGGAGGATTTTCTACGATGCCCTGCACAGTGAAAGGTAGAAATTCATCGTCTAGTTGTATAAGCAAGGTTTGGCCAAGAGGATTTTGGCTTCCAAAATATCGATCTGCCGCATCTTCTGTTAGAACTATATTCCTTGGTTCACCATCTTTAAAGCTTGTTCCTTTATTTAGTGGAAAGTTGAACATATTAAAAAAATCAGGGCTTACCATATGGCCAGCTTGACTGAAACCTTCTTCCCCTTCTCTTTTTGTCAGGTACCGACCCTCTATTAGCCTAGTCGAAAATTTTATTCCATTTACATTTTCTCTTACACTTGGCATTAAAATCAATGGAGTAGAGGCACTTAAATTGTCATCATCTCCTTCCCACTTTTCTAATCTGGTCAGTCTGTAGATATCTTCTTTTTGATGATGAAAATTATCAAAAGAAAGTTCTTGCTGAAGAAACAAGAATATTAAAATACCTGCAGCCACGCCTATAGATAAACCTATAAGATTAATGGCTGAATAGACCTTATTTTTGAGAGAATTTCTGAAGGCGATGGTAATGTAATTTTTCCACATATGGATCAAAGGCTATGAGATACGAATATCAGTCATGATGCCTATTACCATGCCAATGGTAATAGGGTTCAATTGATGGTAAAAGCATATTATTTAGAAAATGCTTTAAAAATATCGAACATTTTTGATCGGTTGTGAACAAATTTTTTGATCAAAATCAAGAATAACAATCACTACGGCTGGAGGAGGTATAGAAAATATAAGCCCTCAGGCGCTAACACACCAAGTAAAAACTGTGTGTCTTTAGGCCTTTGTAGCGAAATTATTCTTCTCCCAAAGCAAACGCCACATATGCATCCCCGGATTTAGTGCCCAGTTTACCTCCACCGCAGGCAATTACTATGTATTGGCGGCCATTTAATTCATATGTAGAGGGTGTGGCAAAGCCGGATGCTGGCAAATCTGCTTCCCACAGCAATTCGCCTGAATGTTTATTAAATGCTCTGAATTTACTATCCTTAGTAGCTGCGATGAAAATTAATCCTCCTTTGGTCACCACGGGACCTCCATAATTTTCGGTACCGGTGATAGGGGCTCCCAACCGCTTCATTTCTTCATCTTCTCCCAAGACTGATTGCCAAACATGTTCTCCGCTATTAAGATTGATGGCAGTTAGCGTACCCCAGGGCGGAGCTATGGCCGGGAGACCTTCTTTGGATTTGAATTTATTATATCCAGAAATATTATAGGGCAAATGTCTGAACATTTCCATTTCTGTGGGTGTCCTTTCCAGTTTTTTATCTTGGTATTCTTTCACATCTCCTACGTAAGAGATGATGGCCATTCTTTCTTCTTCACTCAAGTGCTGAAAAGAAGGCATCATTCTCCTGCCGCTATTCAAAAGGTCCATCAAGCTATTCCTATCATATTGGAGATGAGCATTTCGGATATCTGGATTAGCCTCTGTTCCACTTCTGTCTTCGCCATGGCATACCATGCAGTGATTTCGGTACAAAGCTTTACCTGCTTCCAGATAGGTTTCTGACGCAGCACTCAATGGCCTGGAGTCCAGCATCTCGATGATCCATGGCATCTCATTGGCATTTACATACAGGATATTTGATTCCGGATCTACCGCAGGTCCTCCCCATTCCGAACCGCCATCTAAGCCAGGGAATATAATAGTCCCTTTTTTTGACTGGGGTGTAAACATTTTGCCATATCCATATTTTTCCAATCGGCTTTTGACATCCTCATATTGATCTTTTGGCAGATAAGGATTGATATCGGTTTCTGTTATTTCCTGTCGGACAAAGGGGGCTGGCAACTGGGGAATAGGCTGGGTGGGCCAAAGCTTCTCCCCTTCTAGATCTGTCACCGTGTCCATAGGAATTTCATCGATAGGAAAAAGCGATTCACCAGTCTCTCGATCAAAGAGGTACACAAATCCAGTTTTAGAAGTCTGTGCTACTGCATCTATCGATTTCCCATCGCGCTCTACAGTCACCAGCACGGGATAGGATGAGGGATCATAATCCCAAGTATCATGGTGGATGTATTGAAAATACCATTTCAGTTTACCGGTGGCGGCATCCAATGCGAGGAGACAGTTGGAATATAGGTTTGACCCTTTTCTTTTCCCGCCATAAAAATCCATGGCTGCCGAACCGGTAGGTGCAAAAGCAATCCCGCGCTCATGATCGATGATCATGCCCATCCAGTTGTTAGCTCCACCGGTTTTCAGCATGGCATCTTGATCTTCCCATGTTTCAGCACCCGGCTGTCCTTCTTCAGGTATGGTGTGAAAAATCCATTTTTGCTCTCCAGTCCTTACATCATAGGCTCTGATATGGCCGGGAGCAGCGTCCATAGATTCGGCAACTCGAGTACCTGTCAATAGCAAATCTTGATATACAGATGGTGCTGATGTAGCAGTAATAAATAATCCTGTGGCATCCCTTCCCAAACCCTCGTGTAAATCTATTCTTCCTCCATTGCCAAAAGATTGGATAAGTTTACCTGTTTTAGCGTCTACAGCATTCATATAATGCCCAGTAGCGTAAAAGATCCTCTCGTCATCCTTCCCATCCGTCCAATAAGCTACTCCCCTGTTATTATTCATATTAAAGTGCCCCCGAAGATCCCCCTCCAGTACTTCAAAAGGTTGGAATTTCCATAATTCCTTTCCTGTAGCTGCATCGATAGCCAGCAGGTTAAGTCTGGGAGAAGTGCAGTACATCACACCTTGTACTATGATAGGATTGCATTGAATTTGAGAGCTGGCTAAAGTGTCAGCATCTCCTGTATTATATATCCATGCTACCTTCAGCCTGTTTACATTTTTTATATTGATCTGGTCCAGTGAGGAATATTTATTTCCTGTTGGATTGCCGCCCACCATTTCCCAGCTGCTGTAACTGATTGATTTTTTTTCCTGATCACAACCATAAAAAAATAATATTGCAGTAATAAGAGGGAAAAAAAACTTTTTTAGATTCATAAACTAAACATTAAAAATAGTTAGCTGTTTTCAGCTGAAACCGTTGATACCAAATTAGATTTTTTTTGTTAGATATTATAGTCAACTTGTCAATAGATCACATACCATCTAAACAATTATAAGCGATGAAATTAATATATACAATTATTCTATGTATGCTTTTCGGCCCCTTCACAAAAGTAGAAGGACAAACATTAAATATTGCTACATATAATATTCGTTTTGACAGTCCTACAGATGAGGGGAACATGTGGCCAGACCGCTCCTCTCACCTCATCAATTTGATCAAGTTTCATCAGATGGATATCATAGGAACCCAGGAAGGCATGCACCATCAATTAGAAGATGTGAAGGATGGGCTAGAGTTTCCTTACATAGGAGTGGGGCGTGACAAAGGAGATGAGGATGGAGAATTCAGTGCAATATTTTATAACCCTTCAAAAATTGAAGTCTTAGAAGAAAATACATTTTGGCTGTCCGAAACACCTGATACGCCTTCAAAAGGTTGGGATGCTCAATATAACCGCGTTTGTACTTATGGTAAGTTTAAGCATGAAGAGGTGGGGACCTTCTATGTGTTTAATATTCATTATGACCATATGGGTCAGACAGCTCGAGAAGAAAGCAGTAAATTGTTAGTAAGAAAAATTCAAGAAATTAATGCTGATGGTCTTCCAGTTATATTGATGGGAGATTTTAATGTCACACCAGATAACCCTGCTTATAAAACCATTATATCGTCACCTCTCCAAGATAGTAGGGAAAAATCTATAACTCCTCCGATAGGCCCAGAGGGCACTTTTAATGCTTTTCAGTGGGATTTCCTTCCAAAAAATATCATTGACCACATTTTTGTAAGTGATCAATTTAAGATACATAGACATGGGATTCTTTCTGATAACTATGGCAAAAAATATCCCTCTGATCATTTTCCGGTTTTAGTGGAGGTAGGTTTGAAATAAGATGTTCTTCACTATTTCTATTTATTGGCTGAATACTTATAGAAACCTCACAGATCAAATCATGTTTCAAAATTGAATTTAGATATCTGAGGAAAATTTAAATTAAAACATAAGGGATAGACCCTTGTTGTAATTTTTTATTATACGAACAATCATGTTTTTCAAATAACATAAAATTTGGTTTACACATGATTTTTCCCTATTTTAAAAGACCAAATTTTTAGTGTTCTAAATTTACTTCATATTATATGCCAATACAAGATTACAAATCTGACGGATTTTTCGATGAAATGATAGAGGCTGAGGGCAATTGTAGGCCCCATTATCAACAATTCGATTCCTTAATTAAAAAAACATCTAAGAAAAAATTAGGGCAGTTGCAATTTTCAGCGGATAAAGCCCAGATGGCTATGGGCATGACATTTAATGTCTACCATGACAACCAAGGGATAGAAAAAATTCTTCATTTAGATATTATCCCCCGAATCATACCTAATGCCGAATGGACTAAATTAGAAGCTGGTTTAAAGCAACGTATCCATGCGCTTAACCTCTTCCTTCAGGATATTTATAATGACCAAAAAATACTTAAAGACAATATAGTACCAAAAGATTTGATTTTAAACAGCAAGGATTATCTAAAACCTTGTATTGGCCTGACCCCTCCCAAAGGGATTTGGTGCCATATCACTGGTACTGACTTAGTGAAGGATAAAGATGGTGAATATTATATATTGGAAGATAATCTCCGATGTCCTTCCGGCGTGTCCTATATGCTGGAAAGCAGGGAAATAATCAAAAGAGCCTATCCCAACTTATTTAATGAACTTGGGGTGAGACCTGTCTCCGATTATCCTACCAAGCTACTGAATATGCTGCAGTATCTTTCAGATAAGCCAAAGCCAAAGATAGGAGTACTTACTCCGGGTATACATAATTCGGCTTATTTTGAACATTCGTATCTAGCCCAACAAATGGGTGCTGAACTAGTGGTAGGTCAAGACCTCGTGGTGGAGAAAAACCACGTGTATATGCAAACCACCCATGGTCTCAAAGCGATAGATGTCCTATATAGAAGGCTTGATGATACATTTATTGATCCCCGGGCTTTTAATCCTAATTCCTTACTGGGAGTACCCGGAATGTTTGATGCCTACAAAGCAGGAAATATCGCCATGGCCAATGCCCCGGGCACTGGTGTGGCAGATGATAAGGCTGTCTATGCTTACGTACCTCGTATTATTAAATACTACCTGGATGAGGAGCCAATCCTAAATAATGTTCCTACCTACCTCTGCCGTGAAGAGGATGACCGTAAATATGTGCTTGAAAACATAGATCAGCTTGTAGTCAAAGAAACTAATGCGGCCGGAGGATATGGTATGCTGATAGGCCCTAAAGCTGATAAAGCCGAACATGATAAATTTAGGGACCTGATAAAATCCAATCCTACCAATTATATTGCCCAGCCTACACTCTCCCTGTCCACTGTGCCTACCCTTATCGGAGATAAAATCGAACCGCGTCATGTGGACTTAAGGCCTTATATCCTCTATGGAGAAGATATAGAGGTGATACCAGGCGCACTCACCAGGGTGGCACTGACTAAAGGTTCTCTCGTGGTGAACAGCTCCCAGGGTGGGGGAAGTAAGGATACGTGGGTTTTATATAAATAATAAACAAAAACAATATGTTAAGTAGAGTAGCAAATTCTATATACTGGCTGGGACGATATTCGGAAAGGGCAGAAAACTATGCACGATTTATAGATGTAAATTTCAACCTTATGCTGGATCTTCCCAGTGACCTGAAGGAACAATGGCAACCGCTGATACAGGCCACAGGAGATTATGATATTTATATTGCTAAATATGGATTTAAATTTGACCGAAAAACGGTGATTTTTTTCTTAGCCTTTGATGAAGACAATCCTAATTCGGTTTTTAAATCAATATCGAATGCAAGAGAAAACGCTAGGGTGATCAGGGAAAATTTGAGTAAGGAAACTTGGGAAAAATTAAATGAAACTTATCATTTCGTTAAAGAAGGACGGGATAAAAAAATCTGGAAAAGTGAAGACCCAAGGGCTTTTTTCGAAAAGGTAAAAAGCGGTATACTGTTACTATATGGATTGGCCGACAGTACTGTGGCCCGTACAGAAGGCTGGTACTTCCGGCAGCTGGGGCAATACCTGGAGCGGGCTGATAAGACTAGTAGGATTTTGGATGTAAAATACCATATACTACTTCCATCACCGGAAGAAGTGGGTTCTCCTATGGATTTCTTACACTGGATGGCTCTTTTAAAGTCCGTTACTGCTTTTAACACCTATAGAAGACTTTATGGGAACATCGACCCTTCGGGAGTTATGGAATTTTTGGTCCTTAATAAATATTTCCCAAGATCAGTATTCTACTGTTTAAAAGAAGCAGAGAAATGCCTTTATAAAATCTCCGGTTCCGATGGACAGGGATATCAGAACAGTGCGGAAAAAGCCATGGGTGAATTGAGGTCAAAACTTGAATATGCTGATGTCCATGATATTATCAATATAGGATTACATGAATACCTGGATGAGCTTCAGATAAAAATAAATAAAATTTCCAACGAGATAGATTCCAATTTCTTCCAAATAAAGGATAACTTTATTGCTCAAACACAAGTACAGGAATGACATTTTGCTTAGGAATTAAAACCCAGACCGGGATAGTGGGATTAGCCGACACCCGGATCACATCTGGCAGTGAAACCACCACATCAAAAAAAGTATTTACAGTAAATAAAGAAAAGCACTCCTTTTTCATTATGACTTCAGGTCTTCGCTCGGTCAGGGACAAGGCGATAACCTACTTTACGGAAGTCATAGAAGAGCAGGACGACAATTTCAACAAACTATACAAAGCTGCCAATGAATTTGGCAATCAGATAAAAAGAGTTGCCAAAGAAGACCAAGCCAGCTTGGAAGCTGGTGGGCTATCTTTTAATCTTTTTTCTATCATCGGAGGTCAGTTGGAACACGACAAAGAACCGAAGCTTTATTTGCTATATCCTCAGGGAAATTGGATTGAAATCAGAAAGGGAACTCCTTTTGTAATCATTGGCAATTCCGGATTTGGCACCCCTATTTTGAGAAGGTCACTTAAATATGAGGAATCTTTGGAATTTGCGCTCAAAAGTGCATTTCTGGCTTTTGAAGCTACCAGGATTTCCGTAAATGATGTGGATTTCCCTATAGATACTGTAGTGTTAGAAAATGATAGTTATAATATTATAGAGACACGTTTCGAACAGAAAGAAGTAGAGCATATATCTGAATTTTGGAATACCAAACTAAAAGCCGCCATCAATACGCTGCCTGCGCAGGTACTGAATAAGGCCTTCACTGTGAATGACTCACAGCTTCACTTAGAAATGGAAGAATAAATGCTGTTAAACATAACCCATCTTACCAAATATACATACAGTGAAGCAGTCCCTTTAAACCCACACAGCGTTTACCTTTATCCTTTGCCCAGGAAGCATGCTAAAATACTCCATTATGACCTTAAAGTCACGCCTACTCCAGTGGATGTTCAGCAGCGTTTTAGTATAGAAAACAATCCTTATTACCTTGCCTGGTTTATAGGAGAGCATGCTTCTCTTTCCATCGAAATTTCCCTCCAGCTAGAGATAACTCCCTTTAATCCGTTTTCTTTTGTCATAGACCCGGATTTTATAAAGGTTTATACTGCTAGTACAGATTTTCAAGACATATATAAGGAGGAAGAGATGCAGCTATTAAGCCCTTCTTTACTTCTGGTAGAAGATTTAGATTTTGGAGACTTTGTTACAAAACTTAGAAAAGAGCATCCAGACCCTATCAATTTTTTGGTAGCTATTACTGAAAAAATTCATTCCAATTGGAAACATCTCATCAGGGAAGAAGAAAATTTATGGTCACCGGATAAGACATTTTCAGCTAATGAGGGGTCCTGCCGGGATCTTTCATGGATGCTCATGCAGATGCTCAGACAGGTAGGATTAGGGACCAAATTTGTGAGCGGCTATGCATTTAACCCAGAACTGGATGAAGGGAACGACCTCCATGCCTGGGTAGAGGTATATCTCCCTGGAGCAGGATGGGTGGGCATAGACCCTAGCCTGGGCCTACTGACCGATGAACATTACATTCCGTTAGCCAGCAGTTCCATTCCACAATTTACCCTTCCTGTCAGCGGAACCTACGGGGGAACTGCGAGCAGTGAGATGCATACAGAAGTGGTGATAAGTGAGGGGTGATGGAGGACGGAGGTCCGATGAAAGTACTTTTTACTTTTCACTGACCACTATAGAACTCGCTACCATCACTCACGGAAGCTTTACCTACCTAATGTAGGCAAGCTAAAATCTAATACTATTTTAGTGGCTGGTCAATAGTGTACACTATCTGATTATCATAAAAAAAACAAACCACATAAGATGCTTAAAAGCTGGTGCTTATAGGACTTATGTGGTTCAAATATAAGTGATTTAAATCTTATTTGGCTGGCAGAACCTTAGCGCTTACTTGCCCAAAACCAACCCTAATGTTTTCGTTTTCACAGTAGCCCCGCATAGTCACTGTATCTCCATCGTTGATAAACTTTCTTTCTGACCCATCACTAAGTTTGATCGGCTTGGTTCCTTTCCAGGATAGCTCCAGCATGGAGCCATAGCTGTCTTCAGTAGGCCCGGAGATGGTGCCAGAGGCATACATGTCCCCTACATTGATATTACAACCGTTGACAGTATGATGAGCTAGCTGCTGG
>DATHVH010000052.1:0-6923 GCA_035461405.1 Anditalea sp. | reverse complement strand
CTTTTTTGCGTTTAAGCCTGTTTGTATTTAATACAGAGAACTCGCAGTGGTGACAGAGTTTTATGTACCAAAGTACAGCTTAGCTCAGGGGTTCCACCTCTTCCCATCTCGTCCGCCCGTGGCGGAAAGCCCTGCAGCGCCGATGGTACTGGGGTCACACCCGGGAGAGTAGGTCGCCGCCTTCCTTATTTACAGAAGCCTTTCGAGAAATCGAAAGGCTTTTTTGCGTTTATGCACATGGAATAAAGGGGGCACAGAGTTCCGCAGAGTAAGGCACGGAGTTTCACAGAGGCCTCTTCATGGAGTATATTGGGTTTTTAATTATTACTATAGCCTCACCTCTTCCCATCCCGTCCGCCCGTGGCGGAAAGCTCCGCCAAAGGCGGACAGGCTCTGCAGCGCCGATGCCTGCCAGCCGTGGCTGGGTACTGGTACGCTGCGGAGGGAGAGTATCCGCTGTCGCGGATTTCTTAATATAAAAGCTTTTCGAGCAATCGGAAGGCTTTTTTGGGTTTGGGTCACAGAGGATTTATAAAAACAGTGATGAAAGATGGCTTTAAATAACTAAGATTGCAAATAGCATCTTTTAGGTTACTTTTTGTGCAAAGTAAGAAAAACGAGGTACCAGATAAACACGCATTTCACTTCGGATTTATTACTTGTATATTTGATAATTTTACTACGAGGCATCGAACTCTTTCTATCTACAGTGGGATTGAATATCGCCGCTTTATTAGGTTATTGTATCATCTTCTTCACGTAAAGGATCTCCTTGCCTTTTTAGCTTATAAAACTTAATTTAGCATATCACCTCACTATATATAAGGTATGGCTGGAAGGATAAAAATCGCTTTTTCTGTTTTAATATGCTTGGGATTTGGCGGTATAGACGCATCCGCCCAAACTGAAAGAGAGAAATCCAAAAACAATATAATTATTTCCTATCCAGATCTGGTAAAACGACTGACTAATCTAAAATCCTTAGCCATATTGCCTGAAGAGGGAGAAGGCAGTGCCATGTGGGCCAGTTATGACCGGAGAAGTCAGGTGGATAACCATACCGGTAAATTCATTGATTGGGCCGCCAATGATGATGGTTTGACACCACAATATATCAGTCTGGAAGAGGAAAATATGGTCCTGGCGGAAATGGAAGGACCTGGCGCTATTGTTAGAGTTTGGTCTGCAAGTCCCGGCAGAGGAAATATTAAAATTTATGTTGACGGTAACGAAACCCCTGTGATAGACATGCCGTTCAGAGATTTTTTTGATATTTCTTCCGTTCCTGCTTTTAACTATCCTGAATTGGTTTATGAAACTGCTGCCCGTGGATTTAATAATTATGTGCCCATTTCCTACCAACATTCCTGTAAAGTAGTGGCAGAGCCGGAGTGGGGACAGTATTACCAATTTAATTATATCTCTTTTCCAGAAGGAACTGAACTTGGTAAATTTGAGCCTATTCCTGCCCCTGAAGAAGCAGCTGCATTGGCTGAAGTAAACAGTTTTTTTAAAGACAAAATGGGAGAATTACCCTACATGGTAACTCATCTAGAAGAACAAAAATTGGAAGGAGAAATTCTAGCTGGAGATTCTAAAACCCTAAAAATTAAAGGTCAAAAAGCTATCTATGCATTCAAAGCAAAAGTAAAAATTGAAAATATGGATAGGGAAGCTGAAGCATTGAGAAAACTGGTTTTAGATATTCGTTGGGATGATGAAGAAGCTCCATCTGTATGGTCTCCGCTAGGTGATTTTTTTTGGGACAGCTCCTGGCTATAATATTTATAAGACACTGCCCATGGGAATGGATGAGGATGCCATGTATAGCTATTGGTACATGCCTTTTGCAAAATCCGCCACAATCACTTTAAAAAATCATTTCGATGAATCCTTGAATGTAGATCTTACTTTCAATTTAGAGGAAGTAAATAATGAGGTGGATAATTATGGTCGTTTTCATGCCAAATGGCACCGTAACATTTCACCTATAAATGATCTTGCAAGATGGCCTGATTGGACAGTGTTAGAAACCCAAGGACAGGGAAGGTTCTTAGGTATGTATCTTTTGGTCTGGAACCCTAAAGGTGGATCTTGTAAAGCATATGGTGGTGAAGGTCAACATTGGTGGGGAGAGGGTGATGAGAAGTTTTTTGTGGATGGAGAAACCTTTCCTTCAACATTTGGAACGGGTACTGAAGATTATTTTGGATATGCATGGTGCATCCCAGAATATTTTACACATGCATACCATAGTCAAAATTTCACAGATGACAATATGGGATACCAGTCACTTAACCGCTGGCAGATAATAGACAATGTACCTTTCCAAAAATCATTTGATGGATATATGGAAAAGTATTTTCCTGACCATTGGCCAACCCAGTATGCCACTGTAGCATATTGGTATTTGGATACCGATGGAATAGATCAAATACAGCCTACTCCAATCGGAGAATTGTATGGCTATGAAATTCCTTACGAAGTGTACAGGGAAACAGGTGTTATTGAAGGTGAAAATATGGAAATCATTTCAAACACAGGTGGATGGGCTACTACAGATGCTTTTTCAGATGAAAATCTATATGAGCAGGTGAGTGGTCATAAAATACTTCTATGGCATGGCGATCCAAATTTAGAAAATAAACTTAATACGACTTTTAGTGTAGAAAATGCTGGAAAATATAAGATTAAAGCCAACGTAATCAAAATGTCTGATGGTGGAGTATTTAAAATAGAATTAAACAACCAACCTGTTGAGAAATATTTGAATCTACATATTAATGAGAATCCTGGAAAGACAGAATTAATAAACTTTGGGATATTTGATTTAAAAGTTGGAGTACAAAATATGGAAATTCAATGGCTTGAGGGAGAAAATTCAGGAAATAGGTTTATGTTAGACTATTTGAAACTTGAACCAATTGAGTAAAATTAAATATTCATCCAGTGAATATCATAGATGAGTCATAATCAATAATTTATTTCCTTCTTCACCTTGCTAAAAGACGCCAACATTTGTATTGGGACATCAGTCATCCTTCGTCCCTACCCAAAACTCAGCGTAAACACAGTCTGCTCATTTGGTATTGAGTGGACTTCTAGATGGCCTTTGTGAAGATTCATGATCTGTCTTGAGATAGAAAGTCCTATGCCACTGCCTGTCTTTTTTGTCGTGTAAAAAGGGACAAATATTCTTTCCAATGCTTCAGGTACTATTCCTTCTCCAAAATCAATCACTTGTATGTATGGATGTGACTGGGCGTTCATGCCTGCCTTTAATATGATGGTTTTGTTTTTTGATTTGTCCAGTGCTTCTTTTGCATTTTTGACCAGATTGATCAGGATCATCTGGATCAGATCTTGATCAGCTATTAGTTCCAGATCATTAGGACTTATATCATAAGTCAGACAGACTCCCGCTTTCATCATTTCCTCTTTTAATAGTACCGTAATATTTTCAAAGAGGATTTTAACTGGAAACACCTTTGAAACAGGCAGGGGTATATTGGTATAATCTCGATAGGCATTCACAAAATCTACTAAACCTGAACTTCTTTTTGCTATAGTATTAAGCCCTTCACGAAGGTCTTCATATCCATCATGGTGTATAAGTAATTCTTCATTTACCTTTTCTACATCTTCTTCCAATATTATCCCTAAAGAATTGGCGAGACTTGCTATAGGCGTCATAGAATTCATGATCTCATGTCTCAATACTTTGGTCAAGTTCTGCCATGCCTGTAATTCGTTTTTCTGTAGTTCAGATTGGATGTTCTGAAAGGATAAAAGTGTCCAACTTACTCCACCCATTTTAAAAGAGGCAGACTGAAAATTAAGATGGAGATCATGATAAATTTTAATGGAAAAGGAACCTCCAGGCTTTATATGCAGGATTTTTTCCAAAAGGTCTTTCGATAGTTTACCAAAATCATAGATATCTTTGAACTGGGGTATTTTTAGAAGCTGTTTGGCTGCTCCATTGATTACCCCGATCTTTCCGGTATGGTCAAATGATATGATCCCTGTATTTATATGCTGGATCATGATCTGAAGAAAAAGCATTTGTTCTTCTTTCTCTGCCCTTGTTTTTTTAAAAGCATTGATTACCTCATTAAAGGACATATTCATTTCCTTAAAAGATTTTCCCAAAGGACTATCCTTCGTAAAGGAGGAGGAGAAATCAGCATATCGGATCGATTCCAAAAATCGGGTAATTTTTTTATTAGTAGTATTGCCGTATTCTATTAGGTTGTAGGTTTGGAATAATAGTATAACAAATAGAATAAAGGCCAGTAAATATGAATTTTCATTAAGAAACATAGTGATCCCAAAGAATGCTACCAGCACCAATAAGACTACCCGGTAAATCACGCCAAAAGCGAATGACCTAAAGCCCATATCTTTCTAGTCTTCTATATAAAGATGATCGGGTCAAACCTAGTTCCTCAGCCGCACGGGTGATATGTCCATTGTGTTTTTGGAGCGCTTTGCGGATAAGGATTTTTTCCACATCTTCGATATTTAAATGATCTATACTTACCATTTCTTCCTGCTTTTCAGGCATGACATTTTTTTGAAAAAATAGATCTTCAGGCTGTAGCACACTATGGTTTGTCATAATTACTGCCCGCTCTATGCTGTGCTGTAGCTCCCTGATATTGCCGGGCCAATGATATTTCTGCATCCTTTTGATCAGTGCTTCTCCAGCTTTTCTTATGTCTTTGTTGTATTTTTTGGAATATGTCTCTATAAAATGATTTGCAAGCGGAGGTATATCTTCCAGTCTTTCTCTTAGAGCTGGAAGCTTAATCTCAATAGTATTAATCCTATACAGGAGATCTTGTCTAAAAGAATTATCATACACCATATTATGTATAGGCATATTGGTAGCAGATATCAGTCTGATATTAACTGGCACCGCCTTATTTGCCCCTACACGGGTAACTTCCCTGTTTTGAAGGGCGGCCAGCAACTTTGACTGAAGTGGAAGCGGTAGGTTCCCAATTTCATCTAAGAAAAGAGTTCCTTTATTAGCCTGTTCAAATCTACCCGCTCTATCTTCTTTTGCATCGGTAAAAGACCCTTTCTTATGGCCGAAAAGTTCACTTTCAAATAAAGTAGTAGTGATAGCTCCCAGATCCACACCGACAAATGCTTCTCTATACCTTTTTGAATTCCGGTGAATAGCTCGCGCAATTAATTCTTTGCCTGTTCCGTTTTCACCTAATATTAGCACATTCGCATCTGTGACTGCTACTCGCTCTATTGTTTCAAAGATTTTTTGCATCGTACTACTTTGACCGATTATATCTTTGAATTTACTATCGATATCCTGATATAGCTGATGCTGTTGGTTTTTAAGTTCTGATACTTCCAGCTTAGATTGTCTTAATCTCAAAGCTGCATTTAAAGTGGCCAATAGTTTCTCATTTTCCCACGGTTTTAAAACAAAATCTGTTGCTCCTTCTTTAATGGCTTTTACGGCAGTATTTACATCTCCATAGGCGGTGATCATGACCACTACTGCAGAGGAATCAAGTTCGAGTATTCTATCCAACCAATAAAACCCTTCCTGACCACTACTGACATCCTTAGTGAAATTCATGTCCAACAGGATGACGTCATATTGTTCATTTACTATAAGTATAGGTAAAAGATCAGGGTTGGTCTCTGTATCTACCTGGCCAAAATTTCTTTTTAAAAAAATCTTTGCAGCTTTTAATAAGTCTTCATTGTCATCAACTATCAGAATTTTACCAGGCTTTTGCTCTTTCATAATTTATAATTTATCAAAAATATTATTCATCGCACTATAAATATATTTACAGTCTTTATATATAAGCATGTCCAAAGGTGTACCGTTTTCCTTTAGAAAGTAAAATTTTGGGCGAAGAAGCCCTCTGAATTAAATATAGCCTATTTAAAATTTTTTTATCCTAAAATGAATAGATATTTACTTGTTCATATCATTACAATTTTGGTCGCATGCGGACAATAATGTTCGATAAATAGATAGAAAGAAATGAAAATAAGCCTTTAACCTATAAATTTCAATGGTTTTACCATGGCATATATATTGGCATAAGATGAGCACAGAATAATTGGTGAGTTAAAACAATGGATCGGAAATTAGAGAAAAAAACATGGACCCCAAAATTTATCAGCATGATAGCCGTCGGGGTAATAGTTATAAGTTTTGTAGTATACCAACTTGTCTTTGCAGATAGCAGGTCCTCCATGCGGGTAAGCAAGGATAGAATTACAGTGGCTACGGTTACAGAAGGGGAATTTACCGATTATATACCTGTAAGTGGCAGTATAGAACCGGGTGAAGTTTTTTATCTGGATGCCATAGAGCGGGGCAATATTCAACGTATAGTGCGTGAATCTGGCGCTATGGTGAATACCGGTGATACTATTTTGGTTTTAACCAACTCTAACCTGCAATTGGATGTAATGCAGCGGGAAACGGATCTTTATTTCCAGATAAATAACCTAAGACAGACTAGATTACTTTTAGATCAGAATGACCTAAACCAACAGGCCCAGCTGGCAGAGATCGACTATCAGATCAATCTTCTAAAACCACAGTATGAGCGTTTCAAAGAGCTGCATGGGAAAAAGCTTATTTCCGACCGTGAACTGGAGGAAGTAAAGGAGCAGTATGACTATAATCTGAAAAGAAAAAAATTGACTTATACTTCATATCGGAATGATTCTATAGCGCGATCTATACAGAAGCGTCAGCTTAGGGATTCGGAAGCGAGGATGGAGCAATCTCTTGCCGGGGTAGGGCATATCTTGGACAATCTGGTAGTACGGGCACCCATATCCGGACAGCTTGCTACCGAGCAGATTGAGGTAGGCCAGTCCATCAGTGCTGGAGAGCGTTATGGCCAGATAGATATCCAGGATAGGTA
>DATHVH010000051.1:0-7239 GCA_035461405.1 Anditalea sp. | reverse complement strand
CCACTAACCATTTCATCAGCGAAATAATGCGGTCGATTATATTCCGTAATTTTTGAAGTTAAAAGCTGATAAATGCCAAAATGTTTTGCCCTCCAAGTCACGCTTTCATTAAGTCCAATCAGTCCACTTGTTCTACCAGCTATAGCTGTTTCCTTGGTATGTTCGGTAGATAATTTGTGCAAATCAATACTCCGAGAAAGATCAAACACAATGTTCTTATCCGCATTAATTTCAGTCTGAAGTGCTATTATCGGCATTTTTCTAAACTAATGTAACAAGATCAGATATTATCAACTAACTATTTTTCATTCTTCTTTCTTCTCACCTTTTTTTCATATCTTTATTTTACTTAACACTTTTTTCACTTCATTATTCGAAATTCATCATTCGAAATTTTGTTCATTAACTTCTTAATTCTTCCTATTCACCTCTTGCTTCTTACTATTTTCACATCATCGGACATCCGACATCAATCAACTCTCATATCCCCTTATAATTCGCTGAATGTATTTTCCTAAAATATCAAATTCAAGGTTTACCTTATCTCCTATTTTGAGCTGGTGAAAATTGGTAAATTCATAAGTATAAGGAATGATCGCTACGGAAAATTTACCGTTCTTTGAATTAAAACAAGTAAGGCTGGTACCATTGATAGTAATAGAACCTTTTTCTACCGTAATATTTCCTAAAGAAGGATCGAAAGTAAAATCAAAAATCCAACTGCCATCCTGCTCTGAAATATATTCCACCACCCCTATCTGGTCTACGTGACCCTGGACGATGTGCCCATCATAGCGGCCATTAGCGGGCATGCATCTCTCCAAATTAACTTTTTTGCCAACTTCCCAATTAATAAGGTTCGTTTTATTTAGTGTTTCATCTATTGCGGTAACTCGGTAAACATCGCCCTCTATTTTTACCACTGTGAGACAAACCCCATTATGAGCCACTGACTGGTCTATCCGAAGTTCCTGGGTCAGTGGAGCATATATATCAAAATGTACATTAGTCCCATCCCTTTCTATATTTTTAATCTCGCCTATCGTTTCTACTATTCCTGTAAACATTTCTGTGTGATCGAAAATTTAATGCCCTAATGATAATCAGTTTAACCAAATGTGCTTATGAGAATCTAAATTAAGCCATTTTATTCATGTAACTTTATGGAATCAAAATTAAATAAAGAATTAATTTTTAATACAAATGCTGAAATTGGAAGACAGTTACCGACACAAAGGACAAAGAAGGGAACTGGTAAATGTGATCCGCAAAAAAGGAATTAAAGATGAGGCTGTTTTAAATGCTATCAATACTATTCCAAGACATTTTTTCTTTGACAGTGCACTGCACTCTCATTCATATGAAGACAAAGCTTTTCCTATAGGAGAAGGTCAGACTATCAGTCAACCTTATACTGTAGCATTTCAGACTGAATTATTAGAGGTAAAGCGTGGAGACAAAATCCTGGAAATCGGCACTGGATCTGGTTATCAAGCCGCTGTACTTTATTTATTGGAAGCTGAAGTCCACACCATTGAGTACCAACCAAAACTATTTGAAAGGACTAAAAAGTTTCTTCCGAGACTGGGGGTAAAGGTGAAATTTTATCAGGGAGATGGTTCCAAGGGATTACCCGCTAAAGCCCCCTTTGATAAAATAATAGTGACTGCTGGAGCACCCGTAGTACCTAATGAACTCCTTAAGCAGTTAAAAATTGGAGGAGTCCTGGTTATCCCAGTAGGTGATAGAAATACTCAAAAAATGATGAAGCTCACCAAAGTAACTGAATCCAAAATTCTGCAAGAGGAATATGACAACTTCGCATTTGTTCCTCTTTTAGGATCAGGGGGATGGAAATAATCAGAACTTTATTCCGTATTTAAAGCTTATACTAATTAAATAGAAAATAAAATTTCTTAAATTTGTAAAAAATTGATTTTTATGGCGAAGAAAAAACTAGTAAAAGAATCTGAAGTGGTAATGACTGAATTGGTATTGCCAAATGACACCAATCCACTCAATAATCTTATGGGGGGCAGACTGATGCATTGGATGGATATAGTAGCAGCCATAGCTGCCCAAAAACATTCCAATAGAATAGTTGTAACAGCTGCAGCGGACAGTATATCTTTCCAGCATCCTATCGCTCTTGGAAATGTCGTCACTCTCAAAGCTCGTGTGACTCGTGCCTTCAATTCATCCATGGAGGTATTTATAGATGTAATAGCTGAAGATATACCTGCAAATAAGAAAATCAAGACACACCGTGCATTCTTTACTTTCGTAGCGGTTGACCAAAATGGCCGACCTATCGAAGTCCCTGAAGTGGAACCTACCAATCCAGAAGAGCAGGAGCTATTTGATGGCGCATTGAGAAGAAGACAGCTAAGACTTGTATTGGCCAAAAGAATGAATCCTCATGATGCTGTGGAACTTAAATCTATCTTTAACCTAGTAGATCCTATAGAAGAAGATAGTAATGAAAAGAAGTAAATATTAATTCAATATGAATGGTCGACAACTGTGGCAAGAGCATAGGTCTGAGAATTGTGGAACCTTCGAATCGATTAATCGACGAACTGAGCTAATTTTCAGACATTTAGTTGGAGATTTTCCTGAAATTTCCTTCCAGTCATCCATTGGGATAAACGAAAAACTAAAGTAATGCTACAATGCCGAACTGGACGTGATATTCGATTCGTCAGTTCGTCAGTTCGCCGTTTCGACAATCATGGGTTCAACGATTAGACCATTTCTGTCATTCCCATACCAACATACATTTCTATTTAACAATACTGAATCAAATCATTGCATTGATATCAATTTTTAAGCAATTTAGCTGAATGGAAGATTTTAATCTTGACAGCCTCAGTCTTTTCCTAACAGATGAGCTGGTAGTAGTAAAAGAAGAAATGGCCCAGCTTAAGTTGGCCCAGAAATTTAAGAATAACAGGGCGTTTAGCCTTACGGAGGATATAATAGAAGATGATCTAGTAAAAGAGGAAGCTACCTCATATCAAAATATAAACGATATTATAAAAGAGCTAGAAGGAGGCTATGAAAAAGGTATCATAGTGATCTATGAAGGCACTGATCTCGATATAGAACTTCAGGAATTCCTAATGAAAATTCTTGGTGCCGTCAATTGTTCCCTAAAAGATATTGCCCTACTGGGATCCGATCAATTAGAAAATATGGATCCAGAAGTCTTAGATCAGCTCAATCCTCAAAAGGTATTGATATTTGGTTTAGTCCATCATCCTATTATGCAGCATAAAGTGGAATTATACAAAATCCGTGATGTGGGCTATGAGTTACTCTTTGCAAATGACTTAGTAGAAATTTCCACGAATGTTGCATTAAAAAAATCCCTATGGGCAAGTCTTCAGACCCTGTTCCATATTAATAAATAAGACTTATGAGCAGTATTGAAGAAAAAGAAAAAATCTTAAATAGATTTAGGATCATTAGTATATCAGAAGGTATTTCCTTTCTTGTTTTACTTTTTATAGCCATGCCCCTAAAATACACTTTGGACATGCCTCTGGCTGTTACCTATGTAGGCTGGGTACATGGAGCGCTATTTGTCCTTTATATATATATAATTTTTCCTACCAGTAGAAAATTAAGATGGAGCTATATGAAAACCTTCTGGGGAGTCATTGTATCCGTTTTGCCTTTTGGACCATTTTTATTTGATCGCAAATTAAAGCAAGAGCAAAGAGCACTGGATCAAAGCCACATTAAATCTTAATTTAATGGCACTGATCAGTAAGAAAAAGATAATCTACCCTATCAATGATATTCTTAGGAATTATCTGAATACTTACGGCCGTCAAGTTGATATACCTATCCATTATAAAGAACTCCTACGCTACACTAATTCAGTGGCACTATATGATTCCAAAGATAACGACACCCTTTGGGAAACGGTGTTCTTTGACGAATCTGATAGGTCTGAAATTCACTATAATATTAAAAAAATCTACGCCCTACTAAAAGCAGATGGGGATATGGGGGTAATGAGGCACCTCTATGTGGATCGTGTGGATCTCTGTGTGTACGGTAATACGCAGCCTTTTAGAATACGAATAGTCAATAAAATCAATGATAATTTTGATTACTTCTATATAAAACATGCGGATGCCAGCCGTGTATATGGTTTAGAGCTAGAGCATCTTTTGTCACCTAATAGAATAAATTATCTTGTCTATAAAGACACCTTAATTGAAGAACATATCGCAGGCATACCGGGTGAAATGTTTATGAAACAATACATCCATGAAGGCCTACTAAACCCCATCCGTCTGGCAAAAGAATTTGTCAAATTTAATGAAAGGTGTTTTGTAAGACTTTTGGGAGATATGCATTCCAGTAATTTTGTCATCGATGTAACCCCTGATTTTGAAGAAATCCACTATAGGATAAGGGCTATTGATTTTGATCAGCAGTCTTATGAAGGTAAGAAAAGCATTTATTTACCACAGTATTTCAAACAGAATAATGCTTTGATCCAGCTTGGTATCAAACACATTACTACAGAATCGATGGTCCAGTACCAACGGGAAGAGAGAGCATTGATAGCGCATCGACTTAAATCCTCTCCAAAAGAAATTGCTGACATACTTACCTGTATGGAAAATGATTCTATATCCACGGAAGAAAATATAACCTCCTTAAAAATGGAACTGGCAAAGCATTACCATAATACAGATTTTTTAAAATGTAAGAACATGGGCCATATTTTGCGCCTTAATTTGCAGCAATTAATTACTAAATAATATTTTTAAATATTGATCTGCAAACTGATAAACATTAGCCCAGTATATGGGTTCTAATCATATTCACGAAGCTATTACTGGCATAATTTGTGGACAATAATAGATAAATATTACTTATTATTTTTATTACTAACCACCTAGCAATATGTTTGAATTAGCCGACAATGAAATAAAGTTTCTCTATAACAGTAATAAGATAGGGGATAGAGAATCATATGCCTATATATCTGCTGCACATGAGCATGTAATTAATGAACTTGATATATCTAAGAATGATTTAACTCCTACTCAGATCTCTGAGCTGGCGAATAAATTAAACGTAAGAATAATTGACCTTTTTGATAAGAATTCAGAATATTTCAAAGAAAACATAGAAGGCAATGATCTTGAGGAACAGGATTTATTGACGATTTTGATTAGGGAAAAATCAGCTCTGATTACACCGATTGCCATCACCAAAGAAGGAGCAAAAATCATCGATAGTTCATCTGAGACTATCAATATAGATATGATTTTTACAAAAACCCCTCCTACTGATGATAAAAAATTTTAAACTAATAAATTATGCATAAAATGAATAAGACAGATAAAAGAGTATTTAAAAAGCTTGGTTACAAAGAAGAGGAATCAGAAAAGATAGTTGAATCTTTAAATAAGCTCTTAGCAAATTATCATGTACACTATCAAAAATTAAGAAATTTTCACTGGAATGTTACAGGTGGAGACTTTTTTGATCTACATGAAAAATTCGAAGAATTATATAATGAAGCTTTAGCTAATATAGACTTGGTAGCTGAAAGAATTAGAGTATTTGGAATGACGCCTTATAGCCTTATTACAGACTACTTAGAGCATTCAGACATTAAAGAAGTAGGTACTACCCTGTCCTCCTCCGAAATGGTGGAAGAAGTATTAAGGGATTTTGAGGTATTGGCCGAGAATATGAATGACTGTGCAGAGAAAGTGGCTGAATTAGGAGATTCAGCTACTGAAGATATGTTGATAGCATTTATAAAAAGTATAGAACTGCATCACTGGATGCTGACTTCATTTCAGAAATAATTTAAGACTCCCGATCATCGGGAGTTTTTTTTATGTGTTTTTTAAAGTTATTATTATTTACGGACAGTTTCGTAAAATTTCGCTCCCCCATTTTATCCCAAAGCGAACCTGATTAGTGATATCAAATAGTTGATTATTTTTTCTTAAAAATTTTAGATAAAGTTTTACCCAAATCATCCAGTTTCTCTATGTTATTAAGGAATGGATTAAACAAAGATCCGCCCACATCCACTAAATTGCCATCTTGATTTACATCTGATTGCATAGGGAAAACTAATATATAATTATTGACAATGAAATATTTATTCAGATACTTGGGCATTTTACCCATGGCCTCATTATAAGATACACCTGACTTTCTGCTCATAATAATCATAAGTGCATCATTACTTTTCATATCACGCGACAGTATAAGGAAATCTTCCCAATCATTAAATTCTATAAAATCTGCATCAATAGTGTGCTTTTTGTTTACATCTTTGATATAATTAAGTGTTTCTGACGAGGCATAAAAAACTAATTTAGCCCCCGTATTTCTTCCGATATTCCATGCTCTCAAAAGCCAAAATGGGAACCCCATTTCTTTCTCAGCATTTTCTGGAACTATAATGAGATGTCTCTGAACCGTATTAATAGGTTGAATATTTCTATAAATCATCGTAGTGGCATTGCACCTGCTAAGGATACCTTCTGTAAGGTTACCTAAAAAAGAATCTGAGATGCCTTGCTGTTTATGTAATCCAAGAATAATATCTGAAACTTTATTCTCTTTCACCACATTAGTAATTCCATTTACAATATTGGAATCATATCGGATTAACTCTGTAAGGATATTGTCGGTAGCTGCAGCCAACACGCTGGCCTTTTCCAAGACCTTCCTGGCATTCTTTTCTAATTGATCATCCGTGGAATCAGAAGGAACTATGTTAAGAGCAATTAAACTATTTTTTGCTGCTTTAGATTTGAGTGTTACTCCGAGGTTAATTAATTCTTCTATACTTTCGGGATGATTGATGGGAATAAGAATTTTCTCCTTTGGTTCTACATCTTCTTCATCCTGTGATCCAGAACCTTCAGTTTCTTCTAAGGCAAGCCTGGTGGCACCTCTTTGGGCTACGAATGATGCAATAGTACAAGTAACCAAAATCATTAATATAGTGCCGTTAAGGACAGATTCGTTTAATAATCTGATAGGGCTTCCATCAATATTTTCACCTATAATAAGATTATAACCCACTAAAACTGCTGCAAGGGTCGCTGCCGCCTGAGCATTACTCAAACCAAATATTATGTCCCTTTGGGAAGAGCTAAATTTAAAAACTTTCTGGGTAATAAGTGCAGCAATAAATTTAGATGAAGTAGCTACTACTGTCATAGTCACAGCTACTATTATAGT
>DATHVH010000050.1:0-15276 GCA_035461405.1 Anditalea sp. | reverse complement strand
AAAGTATTCTCATTTAGCTGGATAACTTCCTCATGAGGATCTCCGAAAACCATCGCACCCAGACGCCCATTTCCTACAGGCAAAGCCTCTACCCATTTATCAGCAGGTTTGTCATACCATAATTTCATATCAGAAATCCCTTTGCCATTTTGAGCATGACAAGTAAAGTCTCCCCCAATGCAAAATCCCAATGTCAATATGAACATTAAAAATGACTTAGTAATTGGGGGTTTATATGTAGTAGTGGTCAAATCCAATTTTTATAAGTTTAGTATACTTATTCATTTATTACAGATATTACTCCGGTAATTTTCTAACACCAAAATATCAGTATCATCAGTAATTAATGGTTTACTTGATTATCAATTTTGAAGTAATCAAAGTCTACCTGCCCCCCCGGCTGTTTAGTAGAATAATAGAACAAGCCAAATCTATAACCCATAAAATGTGGTAGGGTATATTTCATTTTCAGTACATCCCCAAGCTGATTCCATTCCTTGCCACCATCGAGGCTATAAAAGAATGTACCTTCATCTTTCCTTTCATTAAAATCACAGACAGCTCTAAGCAACACTGAATCCCCAGAAAAATCAATGGATTCAATTTCACTTTCTTTATCATCTGAGGCTTTTTTCATCACGAGCTTTTTTTGCCCATTTTGGACTTGAACCCCAATAAGCCCATAGTCCCTTTGCAATAAACTCAACCCTGCAAAATCACCTTCTTTCATCCCAGAAACATCTACTTTTATAGTCCCCATACTTTCAGGTCCTATTGTTCTTTGCGTCAGGGTATTTCTAGCAGATAGGAAATGTTGATCAAGTCTATCAGTTTTAAATCTCAGATACCCTTTTTTTCTATTGATAGACCAAAGGTCATCTACTGGATTATGATTCCATTGCCATACTAAGGGCAAATCTGCTTCACGTTTTTTTCTTTTAAAATCATCAGAAGCTACTATGCCAGGGATCAAACCTTTGCTGGCTGGTAAATTATCAAGCTCCATAGGTACTTCTCCGTCCACGCCTAAAACTGGCCAGCCATCCTCCCATTCTACTGGCACCAAATAAGGTATCCGACCTACGGCTCCATTGTCTCGGAATAGATAAGCATACCAATTCCCTTCAGGAGTATCGATCAAACCTCCTTGGGCTACACCTTTGTCCTGCAAAGCAACTCTTCCTTCATACGGACCCTCAATATTATCCGCTCTATGGATGATAACTGTCCGCATTCCTCCCTTTGGCCAAGCGATATTGAATAGATAGTACTTTCCGTTAACTTTAAATAATTGAGAACCTTCTGCATGAAGCATTATTTCCTCTTTAATCGGTGCATGTGCTTTTGCTATCAGCTCCCGTTCTGAATTCGGTTTTACTCCACGCAGATCACTTTCCAGTTCTACCATTTTAATGGTGCCCCCTCCCCAGATCATGTAAACCTTCCCATCATCATCAAAGAACAAGGTATGATCGTGCATGGCCGGTCGGAACTCTATTGGTTTCCAAGGACCCTTTTCTATATCTGAGGTCGAATAAATATGGGTATTACCCGTATTTTGAGCAAAAGTGCTTACATAGTAAGTATCATTATGATAGCGCAGTGAACTGGCCCACGAACCTCTGCCATATGTACTTTCACCATTTTCAAGCTTCAATTCATTTCCAGTGCCAAGTAAATCATAGGCGTAACTTACTAATTCCCAATTCACAAGATCTGTGGATTTCATGATAGGAACTCCCGGATTCATATGCATGGTAGTGCTACTCATATAATAAGTATCTCCTACCCGTATCATGGATAGATCAGGAACATCTGCATGTATAATGGGATTTTTGGCAGATTGGCCCAAAACCAATTGGGTCGGTAATACCCAATGAATAACGATTGCTAGAATTATGGTTAAATAGTGGTAGTTCATCAAAGTAATATATTAAAAGTAGGCCGCATACTAAATAGTATACGGCACTACTGGGACAATAGGTATTAATTGGTTTGGTTTAATTATATCTCTTAATATTTAGCCGCAAGTTGAACAAGGTCTTTGACTACATCTTTCGGCGTATTATCTCTATTGAATAAAAGAGGATAATCTGTTCTGCCTCTTACAGGCCAGTTGTTTTTCCAAGAGTGTCCATCATTAACACCCCATAAGGTAACTCTTGAGATTTTTTCCTTATGTTTCAAGAAAAGCTCAAAAAAGGATAAATATCTTTCATCAAATTCTTGCTGGACAGAATCAGGAAGTCCTTCAGTATATGGATTCAACTTCTGCTGGTATTCTTCATTGGCTCCTACATCTGCACCCATATCCCGTCTTGCAGAAGGCAATACACTAAGGTCAAGTTCTGTAATAGAGACATCCACTCCTAATTCAGAAAAAGCTAAGATACTTTTTTCAAATTCCTCTATAGTAGGATACTCTAAACCAATATGGCCCTGCATACCTATTCCGTCTATTTTAATTCCTTGACGTTGTAATTCCTTTACCATGGCTACCACTCCTTCTCTTTTTCCGGGATTGGCCATAGAGAAGTCATTGTAGTATAATTTAGCCTCAGGATCAGCTTCACTGGCAAATTGAAAAGCTAATTTTACAAAATCCTCTCCGATGATTTCATAAAATTTACTTTTTCTCCATGACCCATCATCGAGAATAGTTTCATTGACCACATCCCAAGTATGGATTCTTCCTTTATATCTTTCTACCACTGTAAAAATATGGGTTCTCATTCGCTCGATGAGGACTTCTTTAGAAACTTCATTTCCTTCATCATCTACAAAAAACCAACGTGGTGCCTGAGAATGCCAGATAAGTGTGTGACCTGTGATAAACATATCATTCGCCTCTCCAAATTCTACAAATTTATCTGCCATATCAAAATAGAATTCTCCCTCACGAGGTTGAATCAATCCACTTTTCATACTGTTTTCGGACACTATAGCACTGAAATGATTTTTTACCACTTCTAAGGCTTCATCGTCCTTACCGGTCACCTGGTTTACATTCAGGGCAGTACCGATATGGAAACTATCTTTAAATCCATCTTTTAATGAACTTTCATCACCCCGATCGGTTTGACTGAAAGCATAGCATGAATTCAGCAGTAAAATTAAAGTTATAGTCAATTTAAAATTCATATCATGTTTTGTTTATCAGTGAATACTACTTTATAACCATTTCTTATATAATAATTTAATTACCTATTATACTCATCAAATGCCTATATAAATCATTTATTTAATTACTTTAGAAACTTCAAAGAAATATGAGCAATGAAGTGGTGATCAAAGCATTACAACCCCCGAAGTAAAACCCTTCCACCATCTTCATTGCCATAATTCTTAACTATCAGCTGTATTACAGTTTACTTTCTCTTTTGCGTATTCTTTAAACCAATTGTAAACTGGATACGCACAAGCATCAGGGTCACTATTATAAGCTATATCTCCTTCTAAATCTCCTCTATCAATGAGGTTTTCAGGTGAAAGTAAATTCCAACTTACATTTCCTGATTCATCAGCTAAAGCTTTAAAATTCGCACCGAATCCCCATCCCCTAGCTTGGCCTGTAATTCCTCCTTTACCCCAGACCATATATTGATCTGGCCCCCAATCTATTTCAGTAATAGCTATTGGTGCTATATCAGCAACTGGTTTGATATGAGTATTCCAATTTTGTCTGAAAATATTAGGATCATTATTATCCTGACCCCAATAACCTGGATATATATGTACCGCATATCCAAAGTTATCATCCTCAATTGAATTATCTGGAAATCCCCGGTAGTGTGATTGGTAACCTGAACCCGGGATCCATAAAATATTTTCAGCGCCATTAGCTCTGATGATATCTACCATAGGTTGGAAGAATAATTTTAATGCGGCAAAATGTGCAAGTGTATCACTTCCATATTCACCGTTTGTTCCCAATATATGAACGGGTTCATTTGCCAACTCAAACATCACATGATCTTTATTTTTAAGCTGTGGATGTTGAGAGATATGATCCCATATCGTCATCAAATATTGGTGATACTCATCTCCCACTGCTATTTGGTGTGGACAAACGCCAGGAGGTCTTAGAATTATATACATTCCTCGGCTCTGAGCATGATCTATTAAAGGAATGATTACTTCATCTATAGCAGTTTTAAACCGATCAAAATTAAATCTTGAGATGTCATTTTCTGGTAATGGTGGGCCAGGCTCATTGCTCCAATAAGGATCAATATGAAGTCTCACTAAATTCAAGTACCATCCTTCCTCATCATTGCTCAGCTTATCCATAACTCCTTTGTTGTAGGCCAGACAGCCTGCTACATCATAGTTATTCCATCTCCATTCCCCTACATGACCACCGTTAAACCATGGACTTGGAGTGATTGCTACTCCATGCAAAAGGACTTCATTACCACAAGGATCTTTTAAATGTCTGCCATCTACCCGTAAAGCTGAGGTGGATAGTGGCCATATAATATCTGATTCAGATTCATCATCAATTTGAACAGATTCATCATCTACTATTTCATCAATATCAATTGAATTACAACTGATACTAATGATGAAAATTGAAAATATATAGATGAATCTATAGTTGATCATTTCGATAGATTGAACTGATTTGATTTAGAATTTAGCCAATTAAGTTTGTGATATTTTGGCTTTTAATATATGATAATTAATATTCTAAGAATGAAAATTTTGAAGCTTAAGACTCCTGTTATTTGGAAATGTATATCGATAGATTTTTGTATAGAGAAAGGCTAGTAGTAGAAAGAATGGCTATTCACCAATCTTTCTACTCCAGCACTATAATACTCTAACCCAAAAATTTAATTTTGTAATCCTTCCGCAAATCCAGCGTATGCGGGCTTACGATTTAAGTTTGGACTCCATAATAAACCATAATCAGCTCCATCACTGATACCGCCCATCATCACCCCACTACGCTGCTGGGATGGCACATGAGCCCTATACAGATCCATCACATCGTGATACATATCGGCTTGTTGCTGAAGCATTTCTACTGAAGGCTGGCCTGTACCTAGAGCTACGCTTAAATTTGTTATTTTAACTAACTTGCCAGTAGATGCTAGTAACTTAAACATTTCTGCAATCTGAGTAGTACTGGAACTTAAATTAAGGTTCATCTGAGCTGCTATACCATCCACCACAGCGCCATTGGTTTCCAGATAATTCACATATTCAATCAGTCCTCTAGTTTTATCGAGATTGTTTTCTAGATTATTGTCACTGATATATAGTAAATCACCATTATTCCCATGCTCTCTTGCTAGCTTAAAGGCCATTACACCATAATCTTTACCTAGGTGATCTTGCCAAAAAAACTGTCCGCTTCCTGCGCCGTTACGACCACTTCTAAGTTCAAATGGATTACTATCATCCATAGGTTGATTCACCACATTCCAGGAAGTCACATAAGGAGAAGCAGCTGTTACCATTCCGGTGATCCACTTTTCCAGTTCAGTACCTGCTATCTGTCTCTTTTCCTGTGGAGTTCTATCTACTATAGTCGTAGTACCCCCCTGAACAGTTGAACTGCTTAGCACAAATTCATCCATATATACAGTACCGGCAAATTCACCGTAACTGATAATGAAACGTTCCCTATCTTCAGCGGACACTGTGGTAGATAGACTTACATGCTGCCATTCCTCAGTTACATAAACCTGCCCAAATCCGTTAGATGAATAATTAGGACTTTGGACTTCAGGTCTTATTACCCCTGAAGCAGTGCCTTTTACCCAAAAACTTAAGTTATATGTTTCACCCATTTCTAAAGGTTCTGCGAAATTATATACAGTCTGGACTTCCCAAAAACCTCCTGTGGTAGATGGGTTGGTTACGTAAAATGCCCGTCCAGTATTATTGACACCTTGGCCGTCTGCGGTTACGCCTCTGTCAGAGTTATTTCCCCAACCTCCCCAAGCAATACCAGACTCGAAATCACCACCTGAAATCAAGTTATTTACTATCGGATCTCCATCAATATCATAAACATAAAGATTCTCTAGATCAATATGATAAGTCACATTCGGCTCATATCCCATATCAAATTTGACCCTAAAGGATTCACCCTCAAAATCTCTCACTTGAAATCTAATTTCACTCCAAGAAAGATTCGTTGTAAATGTTTCGGTAGGCGCTCCGGTATTCATCCAGTCTATAAGGGGTTCGTTTTCTGTCAATCCATCAAAAGTAATCCGGCCTTCACCTTGGATATCAGATTTTATATAAATTACCACTTCATAGGTTTTTCCAGGTATTACAGATATCTCCGGAGTAATTAATTGCAAATCAGTTGGCGCATTGGAAGTAGCACCCGCTTTGAGCTGAATAGCTTTAGAACCTCCACCCATGCCTTCATTATCGACTACAGATACACGGGAATTCCCATTGGTATAAGACCAACCTTGAAAAGAACCATCATTTAAACCTGATTTATTTAAATCATTAGCAAAAGGGGGAGAATTAATCACCAAGGGTGCAATTAACCCATTCAGATATGATGAATTTTGATTGGAATGCCATGCCAAAGCATGTCCAAATGTGGATATACCATTTTCTTCAGTAGTAGAGAGAAACTCTGTTAAACTAACAAGATTTAGATTGCCTCCGGACTGAACCACTGCACCGTGGGTCATCCCCGTATTTAAGGTAACCTCGTTAAAATTGCTGTTTATTAGTCGATATAAAACCCCTTTACTCAAATAATCAGCAACATTTATTGATGCACCAAGTTTAAATTTAGAAGATCCTTCTGTGTCAACATAGCTTAATAGGGGATCATAGGCATTGATCTCTTCTTGCATAGCCACACTTTCAGGTTTGTCTACGTGGTATTCAAGTGCATCTAAATCCGCACAGGAAGTTCCTGCCAACACCAATGCCGTAAATATTCCTAAAGTAGATATATATTTCATGTGTTTATATTTTCATGTGTTTATAATTTATTTTCAAAGCTCTTAACTTGTCCCGTACCGGAGATCGGAATGCCCGCCTGCCGGAAGGCAGAGAAT
The DNA here is from genome assembly GCA_035461405.1 of Anditalea sp. Classification (GTDB taxonomy): domain Bacteria; phylum Bacteroidota; class Bacteroidia; order Cytophagales; family Cyclobacteriaceae; genus Anditalea. Next base: position 8,233 of record DATHVH010000050.1, on the reverse strand, counting down.
CTCACAATTGAAAATCATGCTTCCGTGTGACGTTCCCCTCAGGCTTGATTTCATATCTTTTCTATCTTAGAAAGTTAATATTATTTCAGTACAGGGCTAAAAGTCTCCATAACTACACCTCGGTTTCTCATTACGAGGGTATCCACAGTGGCCAGATGCATTTGTGGCAAATCAACCTCATAATTTAAATAAATAGCATCTCTATCCTGGTTTCCCCAGCTGTTCTTTTCACCTTTCTTAACAAATTTCCCACTTCCTGTTGCCGTGTATCCATCATGAGCTGCAGAAACAGTACAGTTACCATCTCCATCAAATGTCAACAGCAAATCTGCGGTGATATTCACTCCTCCATCACCAGCAATGACCAAAGGAAACACCACTTCGGAAAGAGATTCGGTAATCAATTGATTGATTTCATCGGATTCCACGTTTTGTTCACGTCTGATATTGGTCATATCGCTGATACCATCAGATTTCCCTGTGATAATATCACGTCCTCTCCTTAAATAATATCCATGCCATTCATTTATATATTTCACTGCATATAAAGTGAAGTCCTTCGGTGTAGGAAGCCAGTGCTCAGCAATAGCTCTATTGGGATTTTGGATTAACGGAATTCCCGACAATATGGAGTCGGCATTGGTCACACTTGTAATCCTGACAGGCAACACAAAGGTATTTTTAATAGCTCTGGGATCATTGAAAAAAGCCCCGGTCAACTGTACCTCTACCCCTCCGGCAATCTGCCCCCGAGGAATGGTCACTGTATTTGAAGTAAGCTGGTAATATTCCGAGCTCAGTACTACAAGTTCATCGCCCCCTTCCTCGAACAACAGCCCTTCAGCCAACGATTCATCTACTTCTATCTGCACGGACACATCATTTGGGGACGAATATACCCCTCCTGTTGTAACCATTAGCCTAAACTTACCTTCATTGTCTAATGAAGTGTCAAAAATATCTTCTCCGAATGTGATGGTTCGCACAGGAAACTGATAAGCGAAATACACAGTTTGATAATCAAAATTGGGGAATTCCCAATCATCATTTACACATGATGAACACATCAGAGCAACTATTAATACTATATATGGTATCTTTTTCATTTTTTTTGAATTTAAAGCCAATTTCAAATCATTTTCAGCTATATATGAATTACCAACCTGTGTTTTGCTGAAGGGCACTGAATTTCAACATTTCACTATAAGGGATAGGACCATAAATCATATGATCACGATAAACACGGTTTTCCACGTTGATCACACTATGATTTTGATTAACAATACTAATTCCCCTGGCGGTTTCTGTCAGATCCGACTTCCACCTTCTCAAATCCCAAAAGCGGAAACCTTCAAAGGACAATTCCAGCCGGCGCTCATTTCGAATCATTGCCCTCATGGCATCTTGATCATTTCTAATGGATTCCAGATATGCATCCCCATTTTCAGCACCGACTCCAGCCCGCTGCCGGATTGCTTTTATCACATCATATGCAGAAAATCCAAAGGTCCCACTGGACGATGGTCCCCATGCTTCATTAGCAGCTTCAGCGTAGATAAGAAAAATTTCAGTATATCTGATTCTTGGCTGAAGGTGACGTTGTGATGTACTGGATACAGGATCTAAATTTACATCCTGGCGCAATAATTTACGCATATAATAACCTGTACGAGTCGAGGTCTCTACTTTATTCAAGCCATCATTTGTAGGAGAATCCAAAGCAGTATTGATTATCCTTCCTGATGGTCCGGCTGTACTTCCATTGATAACTATAAAATGTGCAAGTCTGGGATCCCTACCACTATAAGGAGCATCACCTGAATATCCCGAAGAACTATTTGATATAGGATAGCCGTTGGCCATAGGGAAGGCATCCACTAAGTTCTGTGTAGGATTGACCCTGCCGTTCCCAAACAATGTTGGTGGGAAATTTTGGGCTTCCAGGTTATTAGTTGGCCCGCCAACTGAACCTCTCCAAAGAACTTCCGAAGGATTGTCACCTGCACCTAAGTTGTCGATCATCACAGTGTTTCTGTACCAGGTCACCCCCTGGGGATCCAAACCACCCACACCACCAATATCATTGAGCATATCTCCAGCATACGTCGCTGCATTAATCCATTTGGATTGATCATTGCTCAAATTAAAAGCGGGACTAGCCTCCAATAAAGCTGCTTGTGCTCTTATAGCACGGACAATCCTGCCTGACACCAGCTGTTTGGCATCATCCCCAAATACTCTGTTATAATCACCTGTTTGAGCTCCAATTTGCAAATACTTAGAAGGTAGTGCCCCTTCACCTTGAATATTTTGATAGTTCATAGGTAAAAGCTCCATGGCCCTGTCAATATCCGCATATAGCTGTTGCATGCATTCTTCAAAAGTAGCTCGAGGCACGTTAAAGTCAGAGCCTACAGTTTGGGGTTCCTGAAATAAAGGTACCCCGTACAAAACTCCACCGGACATTCCTCCATGTGCCCGAAGCAAATGGTACATAAACAGTGCCCTCAAGCCGTATGTTTCTCCCGTCATGCGGTCTATAAACATTTGGTTGACGATGGGGTTGGCTGCATATTGCGTGTTTTCCACCTCTGCCAGCATCTCATTCAGATATTGGATGGCAGATTGAGCACCTGTCCATTGATCTAACGGGTTGAAATTAGATGCCCATTGGCCAGTTGCCATATTCAACATCCCACTACTGAGATCGTTAGTTACCGCATCATCTGTAGCCACTTCACTGAAGTTAAAGCTATTCATCGGTATCCTCAGATAGGCATTTAAGAGCAATCCATGGACCATATCCGGCCTTTCTCTTAGACGATCCTTATTTTGTATATTTTCCGCTGCGGGATCAAATATATCAGTACAGCTTGCAAGTACAACCAAGCTTGTAATAATAAATCCCATTTTAAAATTTATCTTCATTTTCATTTGGAGTCTAATTAGAATTTCGCTTTTAATCCAATATTGTAGAATCTAGTTTGTGGAGCGCTCCCAATGTTCATCTCCAAAATATCTCTGTTGGTAGAGATAGTTAGAAGATTGGCTCCATTGGCATACACATCTAAGCCTTTTAAGAACCGCTCACCAAACATGCTGCGCGGGAAGGTATAAGAGACCTGAACCCTTGACAAATCAAACCGGTTGGTACTGTAAATCCAAAAATCCGAATTACGGTAGTTATTGGCTCCATTTAAGCTAGTCAACCTTGGATAGGTAGCTGTATTTGCTGTAGCCTCAGTCCACCTGTCTCTGACCTCTTCGGAATACTTATCATCTCCTTTCACCCAGAAGTAGTTGTTGTTTTTCATTGCATAGGCTCCGGTACGGGAAGTTCCCAAGGCGAAGAAGGTGAAGCTTTTGTACTTTGCAGACAGGTGAATACCCATAGTCAAAGGAGCTCCGGACCATCCACCCCTGCCCAAATACACTTCATCTTGGGCATTGATGATACCATCACCATTCTGGTCTACATATTTGATGTCCCCAGCTTTTACTTCCCCAAAGGCCTGTTCCGGAGAATTAGATATATCCTCTACTCCTGTGAAAAAGCCGTCGCTTTGCAAACCCCAAATACCATCTAATGGCTTTCCTACCCTAGTCTGGTAATCAAATTCGAAGTTTTCAGACCTTCTGGCAGCCTGGGTGTCAAAGTAAATGCCTGAGAACCCTAAACTCCAGTCTATCTCCCCTACGCGTTGGTTCAGGTTCAATTGGAAATCAAAGCCTGTTCTAAGGTCGTTGTTATAGTTGACATAAGGTATCCAAGAAGAAATAGGCCATCCTGTCACAAAATAACTTGGATAAATATTAGCATCCTGGAGAAACAAGCCCGTCATTCTACTCACAAAGTAGGAACCATTGAATGTCAAGAACTTATTGAATAATGAAGCGTTCAATTCCACACTGATTTCTTCCCTTTTGGGTAATTGCAGATCGTAGTTTTGCCCTCTTCTTACATCTGTAGCGGTATTATTCAATCCATCTTTCCACTCATACCAAGATCCTTGATCTGTATAGATACCTTCATACAGATAAGGTGCGGCTATGTCCAGATCGGTGTGAAGGATTCCTCCGGATACGGATAGCTTAAGGTCATCCACCACTGAAGAAGAAACCATAAAATCTTCTTCGCTGATCCTCCAGCCTAAAGAGAGCGTGGGAGAGAAAGCTTGCCGATTGCCAGGAGCCAACATGGTGCTATGGACCATGGCTCCACTGAAATCCACATAATACTTTGATTTGTAATTATAAGCTGCATGCAAACCAATATTGGTATTGTTTACCTTTTGGTATATCGCGGATTCAGCAATCTGAAAAGCATTGGCAATTAACATTGTGGATATATGGTGCTTATTATCTATATTTTTCTCATAATTTAGTTGAGAGGAAAATGACAACGTCTGTCTAAACCAGCTGTTAGTTATATTTTGGGTTCTGGTACTTGCATCCTGACTATATCTGGTAAGGCTTGCAATCTCATCTTTCCCATTATAATTGGTCCAGCTTGGCTGATAAACTGCATAAGTGTTGTTGAAAGACAAATTGTAGGCACTTGCATTATCCAGTCCAAAATTCGTATTAAAAGATAGTCCTTCAAGTACGTTTCGTAAATCGGCATTCACTGCGGCATTGAACTGGAACTGTCTGTTAGTGGATCTGCTGGAACCCCCTGCGTAACTCCCGGCAATGGGGTTGTTTTGATCCAACTGAGTACCTCCTAACAAGTATCTTCCATCAATCAGAGACTGACTGCTTTGCAAATAACTCATAGCAACTTCATCATCCGGAGAAAGCATATCCACAGGTATCAGTGGGGTAAAACGATGTGGCCTAAGTGTAGTAGATCCTCCCCAGTAATCCGCATTGATACCCCTTCCATTGGTAAATATGGTTGCAGCATCTACTTTGGCGGAAATATACTCACTGATATTTATGTCTATATTTCCACGCACGTTAAACCTTTCACTACCATTGTAAGCGGCTTGACCAAAATCCAATGCAGATCCTTCACTCATTAATCCAATATTGGTATAATACCTTGCTCTTTCATTGCCTCCGGATATCTCGACTGTAGCATCTTGGCGTGTAAAAGCACGCTGCAGATACTCATCACTAAAATAATCCACATTGGGGTAACGGTAAGGGTTTTCTCCGGAAGCATGATTATAAATATCCTCTCCCGAAAAAAGTGGACTTAGCCCATCATTAACCCTAGCCTCATTGAATAGCGTCATGTACTCGCCAGATCCGAGATACCTCGGATACCTTTTAGGTACATGTACCCCAATATTGGTTCGAACATCTACTGTTTGTACATTGGCCACACCACGTTTAGTAGTAACCAATAAAACTCCTTTGGCACCCCTACTTCCGTAGAGAGCTATGGCATTGACTCCTTTTAGGAAAGTCAACTGGGCGATTTCGGTAGGCATTACACTCCCCAGATCACGAGGCACTCCATCTACTAAAGTTAGATAGCTGTTGTTACCCCACATATTCCCGTGAAAACCTCCGACATAAGCCTCCATACCATCCAGAGGATTGGTGATAAAGTTCTCTTCGAGTACAGCTCGCATATTTACAGCCGAAACACCTCCCATAAGATCCTTACTCCTTTTAGTTTGGAAAGCTACTTGCACTTCTTCTCCACCCAAATATGGGTATAGAACAATTTCTACAAGCTCTGAATGAGCTGTAAGAAACTTAGTTTCATATCCGGCAGCTTCCACCACCAGATAGGCTCCTGGAGTCACCTCCAAATGCACCTGCCCCTGGCCATCCGAAAGTGCCGTAAATCCATCCTGATCACTTATGACACTGGCATCAGGAATAGGTTCATTGGTAGTAGTCCTAATAACCGGGTCAATGCTTATTTTTATCGTGTCCTGCGCTATAAGTGACAGTGGAAACTGTAGCATACAGATGCAGCATATCAGAGCTATTTTTATATTAATCATCATGTTTATTCATTAAGTTTTACAAGACTGAAAGTGCCCCAATTACCATCCAGGATTTTGGTTAAATTCCGGATAAAGAGTCACATCTGTCAATTTCAGAGGCAACCAATAATGCTTGGAACTAAAATTGCGCTCAATAATAACTTCTTCCCTCATGTTTACAATACGGTTTTCGGTAGGATCCTCTGTATTGAACTCTCCTGCCCGATCAAACTCATAAGAAGTCTTAACCGTATAAGGAGCTTCTGTCAAAAGTAACCACCTACGTAGGTCATTAAACCTATGACCTTCGAAGGCAAGCTCAACGGCTCTTTCACGTATTAGCTCCTTTAAAAAGATGTCCACTGATCCCAAAAACTTTTCGTGCACACCGACCATTCCAGCACGCGCCCGGATTACATTTACTGCATCCACAGCTGTTTTGCTAAAGGTAGTTGAAGTGGCTTGCACGCTGTTATACCCCATTAAGGCGGCCTCCGCATACATCAGATAGATATCGGCCAGACGCATATAAGGCACATTAAGGTGTAGGGATGCTCCCCAATCATATGCCCTGTCATATTTATTGGCCGATAATGGAGAGATCTTACGGTTGGCGTATCCTGAAAGGCTTCCTGTTACCACCTCCCTATAGCTACCTCCCCTATGAAGATTTGCATATCGATGAACCGCCTCATGATCTGGCATAGAACCTTGAACCACTTTTACACCATCATATACAATAACTGCATAAAATCTGGGATCGCGGTTTTTCCAAGGGTAATGAGGATCATACCCTGATTCTGGATCTGCTTGGGTGACATCCACAGGTAGTGGCAAACCATTGGCCATCCCAAAATTAGCATGCACATAATTGGCTGTAGGGTAAAAATTTGTTGGGTCACCTTCATCCATAAATGTAGGCTTATACTGCTTTGAAATTCGCCAGTGTGAATCATTGGCAGAGAAGTAAGGAGACCTGAATATAGCCTCTGTCCCTCCGGGCAAGGCCCAGTTTTGTCCCATAGTATAGAAATTAGTATGGTATCTATCAAAGTCTACCATATCGTATTGGGTTTCCCCGCCTTCCACTAATTGAAGCAATCTACCAAAAGCATCAGCAGCCTTCCTGCAATATTCTGCATGATAAATCTGACTTCCGGTTGAAGCTAAATTCATTAGCGGGCTTCCTGCATAAAGGTAATTTTTGCCCAAATAACCCAAAGCCATTATTTTATTAATCCGTTGTTGGTTTTTACCCAAAGTTCTGCGACCTGCTACCGTATTATCCCAATTGATTGGTAGTAACCCAACCGCTCTTTCCAAATCTTGAGCCACCCTTTCAGCACTTTCATGGTAATTCAATCGTGGCAATCTCAACTGCTCATCACTTGGCAGTGCCTGATCCACATAAGGTAGGCCTCCAAAATACTGTATCAACGAAAAATGAAACCAGGCTCTAAAAAACAACAATTGGCCCTCTATTAACTGTCGTTCCTCGTCGGTAGCATCTACCATCATGGAAAGGTTCTCTAAGCCAATATTGGCTTTGCGGATCCCATACCAAGCCAGTGGCCATAGTCCTTTATTTTTATGATCCCTGCCAGTGTTGGCTGAATTGGCATCCAAAAAACCAGCACTTCCTGCACCATGGGCCATTTGCCAGCGCCAAAAATTGCCCCTGTCAAAGTGATATCCTGTTGTAAAGGTTCCCGCCGTCGATTCTATCTCATCTTCTCCCCAGTTCCAGGAACTCACCCAATTGGACAAAGTGAAATTGGGCACACAATGGTATAACTCCTCCACATAGCCCTGGAAATTGGTGAAATTTTGAAAGGCCTGTTCTTCCGAAACAATTGCTTCCGGAGTCCTTTCCAAATAATCTTCACATGAGGATATGAACAGAAGCATCACTGCTAAGATCGATCCCTTCGATATTGATTTTATATATTTTTTCATTTGATTGGCTCGTTTAGAATGTAACATTTATCCCCAGATTGACCCTTCTTATTGTTGGATAAGCTCCTTGTCCGGATGGTCCTCCAAAATTAGACTCCCTGTCATCCGGCATTTTCGTCCACAGCAGGAGATTGTTACCATTGATGTATAGCCGCATATTGGCCAAACCCAAACTTCTTACCCTTTCGGACGGTAAATTATAGGCGATTTCAGTATTCTTCAGTCTCAGGTAAGACCCATCAAAAAGGTATCTGGGACCATAGTTAAACGGGGAAGTTTGGGACCGCCATCTAGGCAAGGGGGAATCCGCGTTGGGATTATCTTTGGACCAA
>DATHVH010000049.1:0-1819 GCA_035461405.1 Anditalea sp. | reverse complement strand
ATTTTTTGCTGTCGCTATCGCTGTAGCAAAAAACACTCGAACTGACGGTTGGAGGTAGAGAACCTGACGTGTAGAGTTACAACACCCTCGTCGAGTGATTTCCTGGAGCCGGGAGGCGAAAAGAAATTGTATCGAGAACCTGACGGGAGGAAGACGCTGTTTATATAAAACAGAAACAGATCCTGGGCTAGCGACAAGACCAGGAAAGACTGCCTTTAGAAAGTTCCTGAAACCCCGGGCAAATCCCTCATCTTATCACATGTCGATGGCTTTTTTTGACAAACTGGAAAACCTGATGAATTCCCTCGCCAATATCAATGCAATTGCTGCGGTGGAGTTGGAGGGGTTTCAGGAGGAAGATGATTAGGAAGAATAAGAAGACTGACTTAATAAATCCGCATGTTACTTCGAGCGGAGTCGAAAATACTTTGAAAGAAATTTAATATAAAATTATGTTTATAAAAAGAATTCCAGATCCTAATAAAATATAATACAGCGACATCTTTCGTCCTGATGAAACCCTATCTATGCAATATGAACTCTAATCTCCCCCTCAGGGAAATAATTGAAAAGCCGGAAGACAAATCTCTATATCTGGAGCACCCAACGCCTTTTGACCTGCTGGAGATCTTCACCTATTGAACAACAATCCCAAAGCTATATTGTGAAATGAATCTTCTGGCCAGGGAACGCTTTGTGGAATACTGTTACCGGAGCATAACGAATTTCAAATACCGAATTCCCAGGTGGTATTTTTATTTATAACCACGTATAACTGGACTCGCCTACTGGTTATATGGCGGAAAAGATATTTTGCCTGGGGATTTGCATTTGCTTATGGACGAAAAACTAGGATTATAATAACCCCTGGGAAGTGAAAGTACTTTTGAAACCATTGGAAATAAGAAAGATTTTTAGGAGATAGGAGTGAAAATGTTTATAACGGTAAATCAAATGGAATTTTCCTCAATTCAGTTTAATGTAATTATAGGATGTTCTTTTAAATTATTGATATTTTCTTAAAATAACCATAAATATAGATCAACATTAAAATTAAGGATTCATTGAGTCCCAAAATTTTAACAAAAATTTTTGATTTGTTGTGTTTAATTAACTATGTTTGAGGAATATCCTGAAGCCCCTACCTCAAGGAAACCTCATATTTAACCTAACCTACTAATGAGCAGATCATTACTCCTGGTTTTACTATGTTTCAGTTTTTCCGTTGGGCACTCACAATCCTATTTAGGATGGGTTACTACCCAAGTTAATTTTAGAGAAGGCCCGGGCACCAACACCAAGGTGATGGGAACTTTGCCTGAAGGAACCCAAATTTTTATAATCTCGGCAGTTCCGGTTAATGATTTCATCAGTATCATTGACATAGCAACTAATAAGGAAGGCTATGTCTCAAGAACTTTTGTTAAGCAAGGGGATCTCATCCAGGTTTCCCAGGGAGGAACCTTTCAGCCTACCGGGGAAACGGCAGCTTATGAACCGGAAATTAAAATTTATAATAATACGGACAAAACTTTAACCCTGTTGATGAATGAAGTTATATACACCTTCCATTCCCGGGAAAGAAAATCTCTCAAACTAAATCCAGGCATATATAAATACCGGGCCTCAGCTCCGGGGGTAATTCCAGACCTCGGAGTTGAAAGACTTGAAAATAACCGCGGCTATGAATGGGAATTTTACATTGTAAGCAGATAAAATAAAGAGAGATCATCTTGAGCACGAAAAACTATATCCCCCCTAAAAGACATTCCTTCCTAAAGAAAATGTCGAGTTTATCCTTAGTGGTTTTAATTTTAAT
>DATHVH010000048.1:0-6361 GCA_035461405.1 Anditalea sp. | reverse complement strand
TTAAAAAGCTTTAGGAGAAAGTTTAAGGATTTTTCCACAGAAATAATTTTGGAGGGAAAAGAAACAGAACAAATTGCCGACAGGGCTTTTATCTCTGACCGATACGAAGATGCATTATGGCTAGAAACCATGTTTATATTCCAATACTGGTTGAAGGATACTTCGACTTCATTTGAAAAAACCGATGTAGCGGTGGAGAAGTCAGTGAATTTAGCCTTCGATCTCATGGGAAAAAGTGCAGTAGATTCTCTGCTGGATTTTGCCAAATTCCTATATCAATCTAAATAATCCCTCCATGAGTAAAATTAAAGAACAGGAAAATATTCCTACTTCCAAAGTCCAAAGAGCCTCAAAATTTATCAGTGCCGGAGCTAAGGTTGGAGGTAATTATGTGAAGCATTATGCCAAAAAGATGGTCAATCCTTCTCTTACAAAGGATGATCTTCATACCAGTAATGCAGCAGATATTTATTCATCTCTAAGTGAGTTAAAGGGTAGTGCGCTTAAAGTGGCTCAGATGATGTCGATGGACAAAAATATTCTTCCACGTGCGTATCAGGATAAATTTATAATGGCTCAATATAGTGCGCCACCTTTATCTTATCCACTAGTGGTGAGAACATTTCAGAAATATTTTGGGGCGCTGCCAGAATCTATGTTCGATACTTTTACCAAATCGGCAGTAAATGCAGCTTCAATTGGTCAAGTACATAGAGCTACTAAAGACGGGAAAGATTTTGCTGTTAAAATTCAGTATCCGGGGGTAGCAGATAGTGTGAGTTCCGATCTGAAGATGGTAAGGCCATTTGCCTATCGATTGCTCAATATGAATGAGCAGGAACTTGATCATTATATGGATGAGGTGGAGGAAAAACTTCTTGAAGAAACTGATTACAAATTAGAGGTAATTAGATCCAAAGAAATATCGAGTGCTTGTAGCCATATAGCTAATTTGAAATTCCCTACTTATTACCCCGAGCTCAGTAGCGAAAGGATTATAACAATGGATTGGCTAGAAGGTCAGCATATTAAAGAGTGGTTAGAAAATAATCCTTCACAAGAGGATAGAAATAGGATAGGGCAAGCCTTGTGGGATTTCTATCACCATCAAGTACACAACCTGAAGCAAGTTCATGCGGATCCACATCCAGGAAATTTTATTATCCAAGAAGGTATAAATCTAGGAATTATTGACTTTGGTTGTGTCAAAGTAATTCCGGAAGATTTCTACCATGGCTATTTCTCTTTGATAAAAAAAGACTTACTGATTAAAGAGGAAGAACTAAATCAAATTTTCTTTGATCTCGGTTTTGTTAGTGATAAAGATACCAAAGAAGAACAGGATTATTTTAAAAGTGTATTTAAAGAAATGATTTCTCTTCTGGGCGAACCTTTCCATTCTGAAGAATTTGATTTTTCAGAGGATGCCTATTTCAATAAAATATTTATGATGGGGGATAGAATCTCCAATGATAAAATGTTTAAAAAATCAAAACAGGCAAGAGGTTCCAGACATGGTTTATATATAAATAGAACCTATTTTGGCATCTATAATTTATTAAATCAGTTGGGAGCAAAAATAACAACTACAAAACCAGATTGGTTAAAGTAGAAACATTCCATAGCTATTGTTTATAGTCCATAGATGAATTTTTCTATGGACTATAAACATTTTTTTTTACTGGACTAGTCCTCTTTCTCGAAGTTCTGCCTTAACAGCATTTACATATTCTTTGGCAAAACTAGCATCAGTGGATGGATTTAAAGTTCTAGATTGGGCACTCCAGACCAGTTTCAAAGATTCAGCATCATAAAGATTTGTTTCCATAAAATATTTTCGGTCAGTTGAGTAATAACCGGTATTAAATGCAGCTCCCTGCCAATGATTAAAGTATCCCGGGAATGTACCATAGTATCCAAATCTACCCATAGGCTGATACATTCCGCCCAAAGCACCGGCACCACCTTGAACAAATCTTTCCTCCTCTTCCACATCAATTAGGGCAATGGTTAGTATCCCTTGACACTCGGTTTCCCTTATAATTTCTTCTAGCTGATCTCTTTCAGGTGATCCTTCATCAAAAAAATCAGGTCTAAACGTATCTACACTTTTTGTAGTAGTTACATTTCTATTAGTAAGTCTTCTCGCAAATTCCTGCTCTAGGTTCTGTCTAAGAGATAAATCCTCAGTTAATGCTGCTAAAAATATGCTGTTATAATTTTCCCTTTCAGGTTCTGGTGCATTCCATACTGCCGTTACCTCCGTGCTTGGTCTACAGGAAATTAATGCTAAGAATGCAATAGTAAAAATTGAATAAGATATTTTCATGATATTATCATTGTTTAAATTATATTTTTACTACAAAAAATAACAAAGCCTGTTCCAATATTAGAACAGGCTTTGAATTACTAGAAAATTTCTCGAGTTAATCAGAATAGCTGATCCTGTAGACACAGTTAGCCATATCATCTGATACCAGCATACTGCCATCTGGCATTACCATGACATCCACCGGTCTACCCCATACTTCCTGTGATGCATCATCTAGCCAACCTTCAGCAAATACTTCGTGGTTACGGACATCTGAACTACCTTCCAAGGATACGGTAGTAATATTGTAACCTACTTTTAGGCTGCGGTTCCATGAGCCATGCTTTGCTATGAATATTTTTTTACCATATTGGTCTGGAAACATATCCCCAGTATAGAATCTCATACCAAGTGGTGCCACGTGTGCACCTAAATTCACTTTAGGATCTTCATATGCGTCCTGACCCTTGCCTTTGTTACCAAATTCAGGATCTTTCACGTCACCTGCATGCCAGTACGGATAGCCAAAATGCAATCCTTTTTCTGGTGCATGATTGAGTTCACAGTCAGGTATGTCGTCGCCCATCATATCTCGATTATTGTCCGTAAACCAAAGCTCTTTGGAGTCTGGGTGCCAATCAAATCCTACGGTATTTCTTACCCCATGGGCAAAAATTTCAGGCTCTATATTGTCTGCATCCACATCAATTCTGGTGATGCTGGCATAAATTTCTTTCTCGGACTCACAAATATTACAAGGAGCGCCTACTGGTACATATAATTTGCCATCGGGACCAAAAGCTATAAATTTCCAGCCATGATGTTTTTCACTTGGATATTGATCATAGATTACGTCAAAGGAAGGATTAGCCAGATTATTTTCTATGTCTCGAAACCTTAAGATGCGATTTACCTCTGCTACATATAAATCACCATTTCTGTAAGCCACTCCATTGGGCATATTTAAGCCTTCTGCTAGTGTGTATCGGTAATCAGCTTTGCCATCTCCGTTATCATCCACTAGTGCAAAGACTTTATCACCTTGTCTGTTGCCAACGAAAATTACTCCATTGTCACTCATAGCCAGTGATCGGGCATTAGGAACATCCGCTGCCCAAACCTCGATCTTAAAATTGTCAGGCAATTTGATAGTTTCCAGTTGTACTTCTGCTGAAGACTGTCTAATGTCAGTTCTATTTTCACCATCTACTGCTTCTACTTTTTTTCCTTGCTCTCCTTCTCCTGAATCACAGGATGAGAAAGCTATCGAAACTGCTAAAGCAGCAATAAATATTTGTGATTTTATCATTATTTATAATTTTTAGAATAAAATACTGTTTACAAGATAAGAAATTTGTTAAATACTTACAGGTATTTATTTATGAGCGGGAGAATCCTTATTTTTGCAGCATGTTATCGATAAACAATCTCTCTTACTATATAGGCGGACGGCCGCTTTACGAAAATGCCTCACTTCATATCAAACCTAAGGATAAAATAGGGCTTGTCGGACTTAACGGTACCGGGAAATCAACCTTACTAAAAATCATAGCAGGAAATATTCAGCCATCCAGCGGTGAGATACAAAAAGCCAAGGACTGCAGTATAGGATTTCTTAACCAGGATCTATTATCTTATCAGTCTGACGAAAGTATTCTTGATGTGGCACTTGCAGCATTTAAGGAAACCCTATCCCTTCATGATGAGATAGAAGAGGTGCTGAAAAAGATGGAGACGGATTATTCAGATGAGGTAATCAATAGACTGGCATATCTTCAAGATAGATTTGAAGCCAATGAAGGATATACCATAAAGGCCAAAGCTGAAGAAGTTTTAGAAGGTATCGGATTTGCTACCAAAGACCTTTCCAGACCATTAAGAACTTTTTCTGGGGGTTGGAGAATGAGGGTAATGTTGGCTAAGCTGCTTTTAGAAAAACCATCCTTACTGATGCTCGATGAACCTACCAACCACTTGGACCTTCCTTCTATCCAATGGGTGGAAAATTATCTAAAGACATACGAAGGCGCAGTGATAGTGGTATCTCACGATCAGACTTTCCTAGACAGGTGTATAGAGACCACAGTTGAAGTCTCACAGCAGACACTTACTGCCTATTCAGGTAACTATTCTTTCTATAAAGAAGAAAAGAAAGAAAGACAAGAGGTTCAACAGAACGCCTTTGAGAACCAGCAGCAGATGATCAAGCAGACTGAGAAGTTTATCGAACGATTCCGCGCTAAAGCCTCCAAATCTAATCAGGTACAGTCTAGAGTCAAAGCGCTGGAAAGAATGGACAGAGTCAATGAAGTGATTGACGATAATGCTGCTGTAAATTTCAAATTTAAGTTTTCCAAAAAGTCAGGAAGAGATGTAGTGGTACTGGAGCATGTTTCCAAAGCTTATGGAGACCTGACCATATTAAAGAATACCACAGTCCGAATAGAAAGAGGAGACAAGATAGCCCTGATCGGTGCAAACGGAAAAGGGAAATCTACACTTCTAAGGATAATAGATGGTACGGAGAAAATAGAGGGAGAGAGAACCGAAGGTTATAATGTAATCAAATCATTCTTTGCTCAGCATCAGCTGGAGGCATTGAACGTAAATAATGAGATCCTTCAGGAGATGGTCCAGGCAGGATCAGATAAATCCGAAATGGAATTGAGGGGCGTACTAGGTTGCTTTCTGTTTACCAATGAAGATGTATTTAAGAAGATTAAAGTTCTGTCTGGAGGAGAAAAATCTAGGGTGGCCTTAGCAAAGACGCTTATATCAGAATCTAACTTTCTATTACTTGATGAACCTACAAATCACCTGGATATGCAGTCAGTAAATATCTTGATCCAGGCTTTGGAGCAGTTTGAAGGTACTTTTATCACTGTCTCACACGATAGGCATTTTATTAAAGGAGTAGCTAATAAGATCTGGTATATCGAAAACCATGAGATAAAGGAATACTTAGGCACCTATGATGAATATGTGGACTGGAAATCAAAACAGGTAGAACAAGAAGAGTCCTCCAAAGCACCTACTCCCAAAAAAGAGCCAGTAGTTCAAAAGGAATCTAAAAAAAGTGCTTCTGTAGAAGAGGCTAATGAGGCTAAAAAGCAACTTAAAAAATTGGAAAAGGAATTTGAAGAGGTTGAAGGGAAAATCCTTAAATTGGAAGAAGAGAAAAAGCAAATCGAAGCTGTTTTAGCTGATCCGGGAATTTATGATCGTCCTTCCGAACTTGAATCTGCCAATCAAAAGTATTTAACATTGACCACTCAAGAAAAGGAATATAATTCTCAGTGGGAAAAGCTGGCCGAAAATATCGAACACCTGCAGGAGCAACTTGCCTAAAACCTTTACGTTACAGTATCTGGAAATCTTGGAGATATTTATTTATCTTGGTTTCCTATATACTACCCTATTAAAATAAATGAATAGATTATTAGTATTTTCCCTTGGCCTCTTTTTGTCATTTCAAGCTCAGGCACAGTTTATAGATCAAGTTTTTGAAGAAAATATACAGTCTGTCAGGCTATATCCCAAGACAGCTGAATTTTCAAGCCAGTTTAATTCTTCTGTCATAGCAATGAATAATTCTGTACCCTTGGTACTGGAGTTTGATGATCTGGCATATGATGCAGACATGTATTCTGCCAAGATCATTCATTGTAATGCTGATTGGAAACCATCACCACTCAGAGATGCGGATTACCTTAATCAATTTAATGAGTTTAATGTAAATGATTATGAGTATGCTATAAATACCAGGATACCTTTTATACACTATACTTTTCAAGTTCCTAGGCTAACCAGATCAGGAAATTATGTGCTGAAGGTATATCGAGGAAGAGATGAAAATCAGACGATCATTACCAAAAGATTTATGGTTTATGATGGACAACTTAATGTGGGGGCAGCGGTAGTGCCATCCAGTCGAACTGAAGATAGGAGAGATGGTCAGCAGCTTAATCTCAATGTAAATTTCAAAAATCGTGAGCTAATAGATCCCCTGTCTAATGTCAAAGTGATCATAAGACAGAACCAAAGATGGGA
>DATHVH010000047.1:0-3657 GCA_035461405.1 Anditalea sp. | reverse complement strand
AAATGGATATCACTATTAAATATAGAATAATATCAGAAATCATAAAAAGTGATGATGAGCAAGTTTTGAATGCTGTCAAGTCTCTTTTAAATATAGAGGATCCAATAGACTTTTGGGATGAAATGAGTGAGGAAGATAGAGAGGCTATAGATGAAGGATTAGAGCAGTTGGAAATTTTAAATCACTATGTACGAGATGAGATAATAGAGAAATTTGATTTTTAGCAAAATATGAATTAAAATAATGTTAAGTGATCAACATTAACCATAGTTTATTGTCAAGGAAAAACATTAATTATAGATCTTTTAAAAGGTTATTGAGTTCCTTATTGGATATATTTTCTTTTTCCGATTTGCTGTAGATAGTCAATAGGTAGACGGTTTCTTTAACCACTTTAACACAAGTAATTACTCTCGCCCCACTTGACTTACCTTTGTTTTTTGATGCAATGCTTATGCGTATCTTATAGCAGTCGTTTCCAAGCGATGTGCCTTGAGTAGGATCCTCTTCAAGAGAAGCAATCAGCGGTAGAATTTCAGATTTAAGTGATTTATATTTTTTTAATAGACTTTTGTAATCCTTTTTGAAGGCTGTCGTTGTGAGAATTTTATAGCTCATCTAAAAAGTCCCTTGCGGATTGAAGTTTAATTTTACCTTTTTCGTGAAGTTGAATCTCTTTCATTCCTTCCTTTATACTTTCCAAGATTTCCTGCTTTGTAGGCTCTTCAAAATCTTCTTTAATGTGTATCTGTATAAAATCCAGACTTTTTACAAAATTGAGAAAAGCGGCAGCTTTACTGTCTTTGATATCTAAAGTTACTTTCATAGGGCATCTAGTCAATGAATTAATTTAGAATTGGTAAACTTTATTATGACTCATGTAATTACACCTCTCTGGGGTTTAATTTATCTAGATATAAATTTAGCTATAATCATGACACCCGGCTGGGATTTTAATAACTTTTTTTAAGAACTTATATGTAAAAATTCTGATTCCCTTATAATTTCAATATCATCATCAAATTCAACCAATTTAAAGAATTACTAATTTCACTACTCTATAATCTAGTAATCCTCTAATCCATCAATGCCCTAACCAACTATACACTCTTCCCCACTTGTCCCATCAGATTATTCAAATTTTCAGCCAGGGTAGGATGGGCGATAGGTAAATATCGAATGACATCTGTGGTAAGGCCGCCCAGCATGATCATCTGGATGATGGTCATGATCTCTCCACCGTCTATGCTTAGAATAGTAGCTCCGAGGATCTGATTGGTTTTTGGATCGACAAGAATTTTAAAAAAACCATCGGTTTCGTCTATTTCCAGGGGTCTTCCAGCATGTTTCATCCAGTGTTTGCCCACCACATAATCTATGCCCTGCGCTTTGGCCTGCTGTTCATTCAGGCCTACTCTGGCCAGCTGTGGATCTATAAAGATACAATAAGGCACTAGTCGCTCTTTTTTTGAAATCCATGTATTCTCATAAACACACTTAAAAACTACATGGGCATCGTGATAGGCCATATGCGTGAAAGGCGTTTCGCCTACTACATCTCCAAGTGCATACACACCTTTACAACTGGTTTCATAATACTCGTTTACTAATATATCCCCCTTATCATCAGTGTCAATATGGCTTTTGTCCAATTGAAGTTTCTCAGTAGATGGTTTTCTTCCTACGGCTATCAGAAGATGGGTGCCTTTTACTGTTTGTGTTTCATCATCCTTATTATAGGTAAGCGTAATTTCTTTCCCCATTTTGCCAAGTTTATCAACCCTTGCATTGAATAGGGTAAAGATTCCCTCTTGTTTAAAAATTTTGCTTACTTCTTCGCAAACATCTTCATCTTCTTTGGGGACCAGTCTGGGCCCCCTGTCAATGATGGTGACCTTACTGCCAAATCTCCTGAACATCTGCGCAAACTCCAACCCGATATACCCTCCTCCTATAATCAGCAAATGGTCCGGAGTTTCCTCCAACTCCATGATAGTGGTAGAAGTTAAATAAGGAACGTCTTTTATGCCATCTATTGGAGGAATTACCGGTTGGGCACCAGTATCTATAAAAATGTTTTCAGCTTCCAATAGGAGGGTTTTACCGTCGTTCTTGACAACTTCCACCTGCTTTGGACCGCTAAACCTTCCCAATCCTTCGATTATGGTAACCCCTTCAGCTTTTTCTAAAGATTTAACAGCTCCTTTGCGAAATAGCTGAACAATATCCTCTTTGCGGGATTTGATCTTTTTCTGATCAATAGAAAAATCTGAAACATTAATGCCGAAATCAGCAGCTCTGCCCACTACATGAGCCACTCTGGCAGAGGCCACCATAGTTTTGGTAGGTGAGCAGCCATCATTGATGCAGGTGCCTCCAATCACTCTTTTTTCTATTAAAGCTACTTTGAGACCTAGTCCGCTTATTTTTTTGGCCAGCGGCATTCCTGATTGGCCAGCGCCAATGATGATTGCATCATATTTCTGCATAATATTTAGGAAATTTAATCGTCCGACTCAATTTTGACACCGTTGTAAAATGCTATATGGCCTTTTATCTCTTTGGCCGCTTCGGAGGGGTCAGCATAAAACCAAGCAGCATTTTCATTCACCTCACCATCCACTTCTACATGATAATAGTTGGCTTTTCCCTTCCAAGGACAGGTACTGGTATTTGCGGATTCTTTTAGAAATTGCTTTTTAACTGACCCATCTGGGAAATAATGGTTGTTTTCCAGTAAGATGGTATCATGTGATTCCGCTATCACGGTTCCGTTCCATATTGCTTTCATATTTATATCAGTTTTATAATTGTGAATAAATAAAACTGCAATGGGAAGGAAGTGTTCATTATATCACCTCAGAAATGCATATTGATTTCTTATCAAACTTAAGGCATTATTAAATTCTAATAATCACATTAAAATTTGTAGGGTTTTGAAGATAGCATCCAGACTTTGTGTTTGCCTTCATTCCCATGAATTAATTAATTTTTCTATGGACTATGACTAAAAACTACACTGATATAATTGCTTTGCCCATATAAATCCACATTTACAGCGCATATATTAAAAAAACAGTCGGGATCTTGTGCAGGTCCAAATTAGTTTTTTTCCATTCTGCCACTGTTTTGGTCTGTATAAATTCATCCTGTCCAGTTATATTTTTCGCTATACAAAGTTTCGTGGAGGGATTAAGCGTATTTTTAAGATCCTCTAAAAGATGATTGTTCCTAAAGGGTGTTTCCATAAAAATTTGTGTCCTATAGTTCGCAGCAGAATCGCTTTCCAGTTTTTTGATGGCATCAATCCTAGCCTTTTTGTCTATAGGAATATAGCCATGAAAGGCAAAAGACTGCCCGTTAAAGCCAGAAGCCATAAGGGCAAGAAACATAGAAGAGGGACCTGTCAGGGGTACCACTTTGATTCCTCTCTTATGTGCAAATTCAACTGCTAAAGCGCCTGGATCCGCTATGCCGGGACATCCTGCTTCGGATATCACTCCCAAATCATTCCCTTCTAGAAGAGGAGCCAGTATTTGACTTATCTGTTGCTCTTTTGTTTTTTTATCCAATACCTGCATTTGAAGCTCCTCTATTGAAATACCGAGCTTTAGGCTGCTGATATAACGCCTCGCTGTCCGGAGGTTTTCTACTGCA
>DATHVH010000046.1:0-7363 GCA_035461405.1 Anditalea sp. | reverse complement strand
TATCGGAAATATGGTGGTCATTTGTTCTATTGAGAATTTTGACCCAATGGGAGTACATACCGGTGATTCTATCACAGTAGCTCCTGCCATGACACTGCCTGATACGGTATATCAGGAACTTAGAAACCAGGCTATCAAAATGATGAATGGTATTGGTCATTTTGCAGGAGGATGTAATGTGCAGTTTTCAGTAAGTCCTGATAACAAGACAATCATAGGTATAGAAATCAATCCAAGGGTATCTCGATCTTCTGCTTTGGCATCTAAAGCCACCGGTTATCCTATTGCAAAAGTAGCTGCTAAATTAGCTATCGGTTATAATTTGGATGAGTTAAAAAATTCTATTACCGGCACTACTTCAGCTTTCTTTGAGCCTGCTATCGATTACGTCATTGTAAAGATTCCACGTTGGAATTTTGACAAGTTTAAAGGATCTGACAGAAAGCTTGGGCTTTCCATGAAATCGGTAGGAGAAGTGATGGGGATAGGAAGGAATTTCCAGGAAGCCCTACAGAAGGCCTGCCAATCACTTGAGATCAAAAGAAATGGCCTGGGCGCTGATGGAAAAGAGTTAAAAAACCAGGAGCAGATATTGTACAGTTTGGCTAATCCTAGCTGGAACAGACTTTTCCACATTTATGATGCGTTTAAGCTTGGAATTTCTTTTAGGACCATCCATGATTTGACCAAAATAGATAAATGGTTTCTTAAGCAAATCGAGGAACTTATACATTTGGAAACCGAGATATCCAAATATGAGCTTGACACTATTCCTAAGGAATTAATGCTGAAAGCTAAGAAGAAAGGGTATGCTGACAGGCAGATCGCCCATCTTCTGGATTGCCTGGAGAGTGAGGTTTTCGATAAGCGGAGAGAGCAGATGGATATTAAGCGAGTATATAAACTCGTAGATACCTGTGCTGCAGAATTTGAAGCTAAGACGCCTTATTACTATTCCACATTCGGAGAGGAAAACGAAAGTGATTCTTCTGATCGCAAAAAAGTAGTGGTATTGGGTTCAGGACCTAACAGAGTGGGGCAGGGGATAGAGTTTGACTACTCCTGCGTACATGGTGTACTGGCTGCCAAAGAGTGCGGCTATGAAACCATCATGATCAACTGTAATCCTGAGACTGTATCCACTGATTTTGATATATCAGACAAGTTATATTTTGAACCTGTTTTTTGGGAGCATATATATGAAATCATCCTTCACGAAAAGCCAATAGGCGTAATCGTACAGCTAGGAGGACAGACAGCTCTTAAGCTTGCCGAAAAATTAGATAAGTATGGTATCCCGATATTAGGTACATCTTTTGAGGCGCTGGATTTAGCAGAAGACAGAGGAAGATTCTCAAATCTTCTAAAGGACAATGATGTTCCTTACCCTGATTTTGGAACTATCCATAATACTGATGAAGCACTTGAGCTTTGTAAAACTATTGGATTTCCGCTATTGGTAAGACCATCGTATGTTCTGGGCGGGCAGGGAATGAAGATTGTCATCAATGAAAAAGAACTTGAAGAGCACGTGGTAGATGTGCTAAGAGATATCCCCAATAACGAAATACTGCTGGATCACTTCCTGGAGAATGCCATAGAAGCGGAAGCAGATGCTATCTGTGATGGAGAAAATGTATATATCATTGGTATCATGCAGCACATAGAGCCTGCAGGTATACATTCTGGTGACTCATACGCTGTGCTCCCTCCATTTAACCTTGGGGATTTAGTTATTAGACAGATCGAAACCTATACTGAAAAGATAGCATTGGCACTAAAAACCAAGGGGTTGATAAATATTCAGTTTGCTATTAAAAATGATAAAGTTTACGTGATTGAAGCCAACCCAAGAGCTTCGCGAACCGTACCTTTTATTTGTAAAGCATACAGAGAACCTTATGTGAATTATGCCGTAAAGGTAATGTTGGGTGAGAATAAAGTGACTGATTT
The DNA here is from genome assembly GCA_035461405.1 of Anditalea sp. Taxonomy (GTDB): domain Bacteria; phylum Bacteroidota; class Bacteroidia; order Cytophagales; family Cyclobacteriaceae; genus Anditalea. The sequence goes on along the minus strand of DATHVH010000046.1, from coordinate 5,410 downwards.
CGAATTTAAGCCATATAAAAGTGGCTATGCGATCAAGGAGCCGGTATTCTCATTCCATAAATTCCCGAATGTAAATAAAGAATTGGGGCCTGAAATGAAATCTACGGGTGAAGCCATCTACTTCATCGACGATTTGATGGATGATTATTTCCTAAAGATCTACTCAGAAAGGAACCTTTACTTAAGCAGATAGATTTATAATAGAGCGGTACCGATGAAAGTACCGCTCTTTCATAACAATAGCCACAACCATTTCAAAAAAGAGATCACATGGGTTTTATATTGAAATTTCTTATTATATCCATTGCTTTATCGTGGATCTTTTCTAAGCTGCTTCAGTATTTTCTGAAAAGTAAGTTAAAGAGATTTGTAGATCAGGTAAATAATGTTCAGAGGGAAGAAGCACACAAAGCAAAACCTAGAAACGGTAATGTCAATGTAGATTATATACCCAAAGATCACCAGCAAAAGAGAACCAGGGACACCAATAGCCTAGACGGCGAATATATAGATTATGTAGAGGTAAAGGATTAATATTCTTTACCTTTTTTATTTTTTGATATAAAAATATATTATATTTCTTTTTTTAAGAATAATTTGAAAAAAGGAATATCCATATTGCTCTTGTGTAGTTTTTTATTTTACCATTTTGGGTATCACTTATATTTTATTGCTCTACAACATCAGATAGAAAATCATTGGAAAAATAGAGTATTTGATTCATCTTTTTCTCAGGAGGAAAGGGTAATGCTAATGCCGCTTACTATTCCATATTTAGCAAATCAGGAAGATTATCAGGTTACGAATACCCCCATTGATATTAATGGAAGACATTTCAGAGCCATCAAACAAAAATATGCAAATGATACATTAGAGATAATTTATGTATTGGATGCTCCCAAATCTCAATTAGTTAATCAGGTTAATCAATGGATTTCACTTTTGAATTCTGAAAGTAACCAAGCAGATGGAAATATATTTTTCTTCAAAATGTATAAAGATTATACATTTACAAATTTAAAATTCACTTTAAGTGAAGGTATTTTCGCGAAGGTATCAGGTAAAGACATATCACCTTTTACTTTTTATAAAGATTTTTTCCTGCTTTTGGATGGACCTCCTCCCGAAATCTCATAAATATAGATGGTAATCTATTAGGGCTTTCATGTTTTGATAACCCTAAATATTTATGTTACGCTATTTCACTAGTATATCTCTGAATTCTAGAGTTGGACGAACATGATCATTTCATGTACATCTATCATATGAAATACTAAGATGTATTGATAAAGGGAATAGCGCTTTGGAAAATTATTCATTTAAAATAACCCTTCTATGAAATTTAAGTTTACCTTAATTTTTCTGGCTGTATTACTATGCAGTTCAGATGATATATATGCTCAAGGTTGTATAGCAATCAGACAATTTTCCGGTTTAGGAAATGCTATCGGACAAGGAAATCTTCTCGAAAAAGGAGAATGGAACATCAGTACCAATTATCGCTATTTTAAATCATTCAGACATTTTCGCGGAACGCATGAGGAACCAGAGAGAATAACCAATAATACCGAAGTGATCAATTGGTCACATGGTATGGATGTAAATATCAGTTATGCCTTTACAGAACGGATTTATGGTATAGTTTCATTGCCATTTGCTTATAATGAAAGAAGTTCTCTATATGAACATGGTAGGACAGAGCGTCATATGACTTATTCACAAGGGCTATCTGATGTGCGAATAGGTGGAGGGTTTTGGCTTCTTGGGCAGGATAAGTCCGGCAAAGGGAATTTGGCTTTAGGTTTAGGCCTAAAGCTGCCTACAGGGGATTATAATGCATTAGGCACTTTCTACAATGTAGGTCCGGGAGGTTCAGCTGAAATTCGTCCAGTAGATCAGTCTATTCAGCTAGGTGATGGAGGTTGGGGATTGATAGTTGATACTCAGGGTTATCGATTTCTTCCTCACCATTTGATCTTTTATTATGATGGATTTTATATGTTTAATCCTCGAGGTACCAATGGAACCCTTACCTACCGATCCCGGTCAAGTGAAGCTATAATGAGTGTGCCGGATCAGTATGCATTCAGGGCAGGCGTTCTTAAGCAGATTCCATCCATCCATGGATTGGGTTTTAGTTTGGGGGGACGAATGGAAGGGATTCCGGTACGCGATGCCATTGGCAATAGTGAAGGTTTCAGAAGACCTGGATACATCTTATCAGTGGAACCTGGAGCCAGTTATATGTTTGGAAATTTCACCACAACATTAAATGTACCGATAGCACTATTACGTAACAGGACCAGAAGTTTGACTGACATAGCTGATTCCACCGCTGATAATATTCGCCATGGGGATGCCGCATTTGCTGACTATCTGATTAATATTGGATTAGCTTGGAGGATAACTAAAAAGCAGCCTCAGCCATTTAATATACAATAACGATATAGCAAGTTGTTTTAGCTTCATCGCTGCCGAGTGATTCAAGAAGCAAAATCTTCCCAAATCATAGCCTCCCGCTGAAGCTGGAGGCTATTCTCATGATCCCGTAGTATGGCCTATATTTTACCAAGATAGGATTCGGTTTCAGATTGAAAACTTGATTGGAATGGGTTTTAACCATTCTAAAGTATGTCAGGATTATCTTTGGCTTTAGCCTAACTATTTCCCACCGTTTGCTATTAAGTCTTTTCTGCAGTTTTCATCTAAGGGGGGTATACTTCCTTCTTGGATTAAATTGGCTATACTGCCCGATTCCACAGCCCAATACATTAAGCAGCTTCTATTATCACAATGGTTTGAATTATTGGGATCCTCATGATGGTGCTGCATAGGCGTTCCCACATTTACCAGTCCCATGAGGTGACCCAGTTCATGCCTGGTGACCGTATTTTCCAGTAAAGCACGGGACGGGTGACCTATTCTATCACTCTTTTCTCTTATGTTTTTCCCAAACATTGCCACAGATGTATTCCTATGAACCAGAGCAAATGTGGTGCTCGTGTTGGTGTCTTCAGAAGACTTGCCATCTAAAAATAATATATATAGCCCTAATTTTTTACCTGCATTGTAGGCTTTACGATTGTCATCTTCTATAGCCCGTATTTCCTGCAGTGTATAAGTGTCCTTATTGCCAGGTGTAATAGGGGTAAGATAAACCTCAATTCCCCCCGGTTTGTTAATAAGCTCTTCCAGGAAAAGAGTAATATTGCCCACTAGCTCTGAAGTAGGCTCGAATCCTTCCATGTACTGTATCTCTACTTCCATAGATTCAAACTGGGAAGCAGACAATATTTCTCTGGCAGAAATCCCAATAGATCTCTTTGCATCGCGTATATCTTTAGCGCTCGTTATATTAGGATCTTCATCCACATTTTCGCAACCCGAAAAAGTGAGGATGCTTACAAATAAAATAAAAACTATATTGTACCTGGTTATATAACTCATAGACTGATTTTTTCGGATTCTTTTTTAAAACTTAATTTCTTTCTTGCCAATAATAAGAGCACCAGTGATAATATAAAAAGTACAGCAGCAATAATTGCTAAGGTAAAAATCTTCTCCTGATAGTTTTTCCATGCAAAGAGCACCAAAGATGTCATGGTAACAGCAAACATAAAGAACATGGGTATTAGGACAAATTTCGCATTAATTTTTTGTTTTGCCAGCCAAACAGCTATTGCCAAAAGCGCTAAGGCAGCCAGCAGCTGATTTGCAGATCCGAAAATAGGCCATAGGGTAGTGAACTCGCCTGATAAAAGCAAAAGAACAGCCAATACCACCACTACTCCAGTTGCAATGAATCTATTTTGTGCCAATCCTTTGGCTGCAGGATGATCCACGTCCTCAAAAAATTCCTGAAAAGTAAATCTAGCCAACCTTGTACAGGTGTCTAAAGTTGTCAAAGCAAATGCCGATACCGTGAGGGCTACAAATCCTATCGCAAAAGGCGCTGAAATTCCCATGGAGGAAATCATCCCCCCAAGACCATCGGCAAAAAGACTTACTGGTCCTTCCCCTGTGAGTCTTATATTGTATTCCTGCCTGCTGATCACTATCACTGCTCCCACAGAGATAATGGCAAGAAAAGATTCTATCAGCATTCCTCCAAAACCTATGAGTTTGACATCTTTTTCCTGATCCACTTGTTTCGAGGTAGTGCCCGAAGCTACGAGCGAGTGAAATCCGCTGATCGCTCCACAAGCAATGGTTACAAAAAGTACGGGGAATAAAAACCCTAAACTTTCGGAATGAAACTGTACATCAGTGTCCATAGTAATATTTGGATTGGCTACTATTACACCTACCACTGCTGATAGTATTAATCCATAAAGCAAAAAGCTGTTAAGGTAATCGCGTGGCTGGAGTAATATAGTGACGGGTGTCACAGAAGCTAGAAATCCATAGGCTAAAAGAATGTATATCCAAGTTTGATACCCCAATGTAAAAGGTAGCTGCATGCCGAGATATACAAAATAGTACATTAGTATAACCCCAATTATTGATAGTACTATGAATGCTGATTTGGAGGTTAAGACTTTATTTAATATGCCAAAAGTGATGGCAAGGATTATAAATAGGATGGATGCTGAAGCGACGCCTGGATTAGATACAAATGTTTTGGCTATCACATCAGCAAAAACACCTATAATCAGTATTAAAGTGGAAAAGCTGAAAAGCATAAATAGCTGCTTGCCCTGTTTTCCAATATTATTTTGAATAATCACCCCGATGGATTTTCCGTCATTTCTTAGGGAAGCTACCATACTTCCTAGATCGTGCACCGCCCCGAAAAATATACCACCAACTAATATCCATATAACAGCAGGTATCCATCCAAATGAAACAGCTATTATCGGTCCTACTATAGGTCCGGCTCCTGCTATAGAGGCAAAATGATGACCAAGCACTACTATAGGTTTGCTTGGCACATAGTCCACGCCATCTTGGAGGCGATGAGCAGGAGTGATGTTTTTATTTTGGATCTTAAATTTCCTAAAGATGTATCTGCCATATACAAAATACGCCAATACGAGTACAGTCCCGGAGATTATTAATAGAAATATCAAAGGCATATTAGAAGTATTTATGCATATAGCGCGTGAATCTAATGATAAGAGCCCTTAATTTAACACATTATAATTTTTTTGTATATTTAATTTTCGAGATTTTCCTGTGGGATAAATTTTGGAAGAATTATTGAGCCGCACACCTCTTTCAATCAAAACCTATTAATCTTAATTTATGGAAATCTTTACAGAGCAATATCTTACAGATAGATTAATATTGGTAGCCACTTTATTAAGTGTGCTTATCATCAGTCATGCTGTAGTTGGTCTATTATTAAAACCGGCGTTACGCTTATTTTATAAACCTAAAACTGAAAATGGGCAATATTCGGTAGTAAAAT
>DATHVH010000045.1:0-3390 GCA_035461405.1 Anditalea sp. | reverse complement strand
GTGGTACCCCTTACTCTGATGGACATGCCTGCTCCAGGATCACCCGAATTAGAAACTATATCCACACCAGCCATTCTACCCTGCAGTGCTTGATCTATTGATAGTGCAGACATTTCTTTTAGGATTTCCGCATCTACTCTTGTAGCTGAAGAGGTCATATCCCTCTCATCTATCTTCAACATCCCTTGGTCTATCAATTTGGATGCAACCACCTCTGCCGTAGCCAACTCACTTTCGTCAGTTTCCAGTTCTACATTGATAGTAGATCTATTATTGATAGGAAAAGTTTGGGTCTTGAAACCCATGTAGGATATCCTGATGAAGTTGGCCGTATTGCTGACCCGTAGGGAAAAATTCCCATTTACGTCTGTGGCCATACCTCTTAATGTTCGGTTATCATTTCTATCGATCTCCATCACCGTAGCGCCTATGATAGGAAGCTTGTCATTTTTATCTATCACTTGACCTCGGATGATCTCACCGGTAGGTTGGGCAGTCTGCTGAGCCTGCACCTCCCAGGAAATCAGGGCGAGCCCAAATACAATCCATAAAAGTTTCTTTGTAAAATTATGCATAAGAAATATTTTTAGTTTTGGGGAAATTTTTAATTATGGTACAGTACTTTATCAAGCTGGTGAATGACTGCCCTACCTGCTAAAACATTACTGTTTGGCTTAACCACATTTGCTACTCTTCCGGTCCTATCAGTTACCGTCATAGTAAATGGAGGAGTGAATCCTGTTGCACTGTTATCAATTAATACCCTTCTGATTTCACCTTCTACGGTAGCCAAAAGTGTATTGAAATCTTCCCCGTTTGGATTCACTATTTTCTTACCATCAGGAACTATCACATTACGTGGGATAAAATGATAGCGTAAGAAATCTGCAATTTGATCTCTCTCTTCAAGTATATTAGTGTTAGGATTTGCTGGTAATTTCCCTTCTGCTATAGCGGTATCGATCGCTTCATCAGAGGGAGCCAAAACTGTAAAAAATGCTCCAACACCTACTCCTTCAATCTGAAGTGATTGCGAATTGTATATCGAAGAATTTCTTAAGTAATTTCCGAACTTGGTAAATTGCTCGTTCTCAAATATTATTTCGGAAAGCGTTTTTTGAGTATAGTCCAGCAGACCTGTGGTATATAAGACTTGGCCATTATTGGCCCTGTGTGTTTGGGCAACATTGATATCCAATATATTACCGGTATCGATGTTACCGGAACTATAAATTTGATTGTTTTCTATCCTTACATATTCTCCACCTATAGATTCAAATATTTTAGGCTCGATTAGATTATTAAGTTCATCCGGACTATCTAACTGGATAATAGATAGCTCCAGCATTCTCAGAATTCTATCCCTAGCCTGGGCTGCCACCCCATTATATGTCCATTCATTAGGAGTACCGGGATTATATTCAAATCCGGCATCCAATATTTGCTGATTGGACATCATGATCAGGCCATAATATTGGTCAGGGCTGGAGATGGTAATTCTATAAGCATTCAAGAGGATTCTCATGATACTGTACTGAGGATCCAAGTATGGCTTTCCATAAACTGAGAAAAAGAAATTTCCCTCCTGCACCTTATTAGTACCATAAAATAAGCCGTTGCTCAATACCTTTCTATCCTGGATATCGGCATCCTTATCAAACCTTGCCGTCTCTCCAAGTATATTGTTGTTTAGTGTAAATGCACTTGGCCATACCGTAGTCTGAAACATGTGCATATTTACCAAGTCAAAGATGATTTCATCTGGGACATTGGTCAATACTCCATAGTTTTCTAATAAAATATCATCTAAAAACTTCCTTAGAGCTTCATTTCTGGGAGCAAACAAAGTCCAAGATTCAGTCTGGGCATCATTTTGATTTCCCCTTAAGTGGTTTTCATTATTAGGGGCAAAAGCATATTGCCCTGTATAAGATTTTACATGAACAGGTCCAACCAAACTTTTCAAAGCTCCATATCGCTCAGTAAGTTGTGGATAGGATTCAGCATCATAGTTTACAGCGATGTTATTATCTCTGCTTCTATAATCCATCTCCAATATAGAATTAAAGAGACTGTATTCTGTTTGAGAAGACAAATAGTCTGATATGTTTGGTAATGGCTCTATTACCATATCCAGCACATGAATAATTCCATTTTCTGCGCTTACATTTGCAGTAACTACGCGGGCTTTATCCACCTGAGGTCCAGAATATGGACGGTCATAAAAGACTTCAATATCGCTAGCGGTAATTTCTTTTTTGTTCAGATAATGATTTAAGAAATAGGGCAGATGCTTATTGTTGTTATCATTAAGGGCATAAGTACCTATCCCATTTCTATTGGAAGCTATCACCTCCATTTGCTGACCATATACATTGGTAGCCGTCGCTCCTTTGTAATAGGCAGTTTTACGCCTAAAAGCTACAGATGATGTATCATTTCCAGGACCGGTCTGATAGTAACCTAAGGTTTCTAGGTTATAGGCATTTAGGACAAGTGAATACGCCACGATTTCAAATGCTTTTTCTGCATCGATATCTTCTATTCCGGAATACCCTTTGTCTAAGAAGTATTGCTCAAAGGCATCATCATTTGGCGCAAAGACTGTCCAGTATCCTGAGGAACTAAGCGTTTCTCTATAACCAGCTTTCTCTACTAAGGCCAGATAGTGGTCAAAATTCCCCCGAAACCTGGCAGAATCACTCAGCACCTGATACACAGGTCCTGCTAGGCTGGTGGGTCGTGCATAATATTCGTCAAATTCCTCATTACAACCCATCATGCACAGAGGAAGGGCTATAAAAAGGAATAAAAAGAAATAGCTGGTAAATTTGTTCATAGGTTACTTCGATAAGAGTTTAAAAATATCTTTAAGCGTTAAATTTTCCATTTATTGATTGGCAATAGTAAATCCTCTCTATATCTAATCTTGAAAGCTTGTCAGATAATAAAATTTTATAAGGACTCATCTCCGAATATATAAAATGAGGTTAGGCGGGGTGTCCTGCTATATACTGCAATCGATTGAATATCAATTTAAGATTTGAAGAGAAATTTTCGATTGTAGCCCTCAGAGCACTAAAAAGATGGTTTTATAATGATAATGTGGATTAATATTTATTGTATAAAAAGACGTATTTTTTTTATTAAAATTTTTCTTTTACAATTTTATGGATGTCATTTAAGCAAAAGCTGAAAAAAATCCATTATAATTTTTATGAAACAAATTAAACTTTATGAATTATTTATATAATTAAACTGAGTAAATCTATAAAAAAAATCCCTTCACATTTCTAAGAGAAAATGAGAAGGGATTTGTAGTAATTAATAAAATAAAAGAAATATTAATGTTTTTCATAGACCTCCACTTCAATAATAGAAAGAGTGCCT
>DATHVH010000044.1:0-8555 GCA_035461405.1 Anditalea sp. | reverse complement strand
TGTCAGGAGATGACTTTCTCCCACTGCCTGGGGTCACCGTAATGGTGCGGGGAACTACCAGAGGAACCGTTACAGATATGGACGGTACATTCAGTATCCCGATTAATCCTGGAGATGAAGCCTTGACATTCTCTTTTGTAGGTTTTGCTCCTCAGGAAATACCCATCACTAACGCAAATTCCTATGATATTACCCTGCAGCCAGATATGCAGTCACTCAGCGAAGTGATTGTAGTAGGGTATGGTGAGCAGAAAAAAGAAACAATCACTGGCTCAGTAGTGACAGTAAAGGGTGCCGAACTGGCGAGGTCGCCCGCCCTAAACCTGACCAATTCCATAGCAGGTAGGATGGCTGGTGTAGTCGCTGTAAACAGAAGTGGCGAACCTGGTTATGATGGTGCAGGCATCAGAATAAGGGGGTCTAATACGCTGGGAAACAATGATGCGCTGATCGTAATTGATGGTATACCGGCAAGAACTGGCGGTATAGACAGGTTAAATCCAAATGATATTGAATCTATTTCCGTACTGAAGGATGCTTCTGCAGCGATATACGGAGCTAGAGCAGCAAACGGTGTAATACTGGTAACCACTAAAAGGGGAAAAACCGGAAAGCCGCAGCTGAGCTATCAGTTTAACCAAGGCTTTGCACAGCCTACAGTTATTCCCAGATTGGCCAATGCCGCACAATATGGCGGAATGCTGAATGACTTAAATGTTTATGAATTACCGGTTAATGAATGGCAGGCTGCCAATGATGCTTTCAGAAATACAGGAGTATATACAAGGCCTAATGGTCAGATCAGAAATGCCCCGTTTAGTCCTGAAGCATTAGCACTTCACAATGCAGGTACTGATCCATGGAATTATCCCGATACCGACTGGTATGGGGAAACACTAAAACCATGGTCTCCTCAGTCAAGGCATAACGTTCAGTTGACAGGAGGTAATGATGATATCAGATATATGGCTTCTGTAGGTTATCAAAACCAAGATGCCTATTATAGAAACTCTGCCACCGGATTTAAGCAATATGATATGCGTCTGAACGTAGATGCTAAAGTAAATGAATACATAGACCTACAGATAGGTGTATTGGCGAGACAGGAAGCAAGATTTTTCCCTACACGGCCGGCAGGTGCAATCTTCAGGATGCAAATGAGAGGTAAGCCAAATGAGCCTGCTTTTTGGCCTGATGGCAGACCTGGTCCAGATATAGAAAATGGTGAAAACCCTGTAGTGATTACGACCAATGCTACAGGATATGACAGGGATACCAGAGATTATTTCCAAACCAATGCTGCTTTAAACATTAAAATTCCTGGAATAGAGGGACTAAAATTTCAAGGTACTGCCTCTGTGGATAAGCTAAGCAGATTCATAAAAAGATGGGAAACTCCTTGGATACTTTACCAAAAAAGTGGTGCATTTGAAGCTGATGGGGTAACTCCAGTCTTGATCCCTACTGAAAGAGGTCCTGCAGAGCCAAGATTGAGGCAAACGAATGAAAACCAGCTTAATATCCTTTTAGGTGGTGTATTTACATATGATCGGAACTTCGGTGACCATGGGTTACAGGTACTAGCTGGAACCAATAAAGAAACTGTAGAAGGAGATAATTTTTGGGCTTATAGAAGGTTCTTCATATCCCCTGCCATCGATCAAATGTTTGCTGGTGGTGATGCTGAAAAAGATAATGGTGGTGGAGCATTTGAGCGTGCCCGTCTAAACTATTTTGGTAGAGTGGCCTATAATTACAAAGAGAAATACCTCGCCGAATTTTTATGGAGATATGATGCATCCTATATATTCCCAAGAGAAACCCGCTATGGATTTTTCCCTGGTTTGATGTTAGGATGGGTGGTTTCTGAAGAGAATTTTTGGAAAAATAACATGAGTAATTTTGAGTTCTTCAAGGTAAGAGGTTCATGGGGACAGATGGGTAATGACCAGATCTTCTATGAAGGAAGTCTTCAGGAATACCAATTCTTATCCACATATGGTTTTAGAAGCCATATACTAGAAGGTGCAGAGACTAAAACCCTTTTTGAAACAAGGGTGCCAAATCCTAACATAACATGGGAAGTGGCCACCAACTCCAATATTGGTATAGAAGGCCAAATGTTTAATGGTAGTTTATTTTTCGAAGCGGATGTCTTCTATAATCTCAGAACTAATATCCTTTGGAGAAAAAATGCATCAATTCCTCAGAGTACTGGTCTTTCTGCTCTTTTACCAGCAGAGAACATCGGTGAAGTAGAGAACAAAGGTTTTGATTTGATGCTAGGTTATAGGGGCCACCAAGGAGAATTTAATTACAGCGTAAGTGTGAATGGTGGATATGCCAAGAATAAGATATTATTCTGGGACGAGCCTCCTGGAGCTCCTGCATGGCAAAGATCTACCGGCATGCCGATGGGTTCGCCGGGTCCGATTTATATCTATGATGGAGTATTCAGAGACCAGGCTGATATAGATAGAAATTCGCTGGATTACTCAGCTATTACAAATGAACTTCGTCCTGGTGATATGAAATTCCAAGATGTGGATGGAGATGGAGCTATCACACCTCTTGACAGAGTTCGTTTGGACAGAAATAATATCCCGAGATTCCAGGGCGGTTTGAATATGACTGCAAACTTTAAAAACTTTGATCTTGCCATTTTATTCCAAGGAGCTGCTGGTGCGCTGACCTTCGTAAGTGCAGGAGAATCAGGAAACATTGGTAATTACCTACATGAATTCTATGAAAATAGATGGACTGTGGACAATCCAAGTGATGTGCATCCAAGAATTGCGAATAGAAGTGATCAGTATTTCTCCTCTAATAATACTTACTGGTACCGTAACAATGATTACATCCGTCTGAAAAACCTTGAACTGGGATATACCCTTCCATTGGAATTAGGTCAGAGAGTGGGTGTGAACTCAGTGCGTTTTTATGTAAACGGCCTCAATTTATTGACCTGGGATAAACTGGGAATCTATGATCCAGAATCTGACAATTCTACAGGGCAGTATTACCCTCAGGCACGTGTGATCAATGGTGGATTTACGGTAACATTTTAATTAGCGATCAATCATGAAAAAATATAAAATACTATCAATAGCGACATCGATGTTGCTTTTATTAGGAAGCTGTGCTGATGATTTCCTTGATACCCAGCCTCTGGGGGAGGTTTCTGAAACTGCCGTATGGACTGATTCAGGATTGGCCGAGGCTTTTGTTACAGATATATATGGTGGCCTGATATGGGGTGGCTTTAATGAGCAAATGCTGGCATCTCTTACCGATGAGGCTGTATTTACCCATCCGGGGCGTAATATCAATACGGTGACAGAAGCTAGATCCAATCCACAAAATCCAGGATGGATAGATGAATCTAGATCCTGGAATGTCATGTATGCTAGGTTGAGATCTGCAAATATTGCCATCGAAAACCTGCGTGATCCCCAATTTGAGAATACAGGAGGTATAGTGGATCGTCTACTTGGTGAAGCTACTTTTATGAGGGCATATTTTTCTCATCAATTATTGAGAAATTATGGTGCATTTCCTATTGCAGACAGAACCTTTAATTTGGATGATGACACATTTGAAATGCCTAGAAATACTTTTGAAGAGTGTGTAAACTTCATAGTATCTGACCTAGATGTGGCAGCACAATTATTAGAAGGAAAAACGCTGGAAAATGGTAGAACTAATCAACTTGCCGCTTTAGCTTTAAAATCCAGAGTTTTGATGTATGCAGCCAGCGATCTGCATGACATTGCTACAGCATCTTCAAAATCATCGGTGATTTCTTCCTATGATCATAAAGAGCTAATCGGATATACCAGTGGTAATAGGATGCAAAGGTGGCAGGCAGCCAAGGCTGCGGCAACAGAAGCTATGGCATTGGTTACTGGCAATGGGCTAAATTATTCAGAACCTGTAGACCGGGAAACTGCTATCAGCACTTATATAAATAATTCACTCTCTAGAGGTGCTGGAGCTGCTGAGATGATCTTTGGAAGGTATTATCTAGATTCCAAGCCCGAATGGGGAGGCAGACAGGGTCTATTTAATGGACCAAATGGATATAACAACTGGGCGGGTAATACTCCTGTACAATTGCTTATAGATGATTATGAAATGATGGATGGCAGTGAGTTCGATTGGTCTAATCCGGAACATGCCAATGCACCATATGATAACAGAGATCCGAGATTTTACTCTACATTCTTATATGATGGCGCCCAGTGGAAGCCTAGATCTCCTGCCAATCAAGCTCGTGATCCTTTAGGTCAGATCCAGACAGGTTCCTATGAAGTGGTTAATTCCGCTGGAGCTAAGGTCATACACCATGGATTAGATACGCGACAAAGTCCTATCGAAGACTGGAACGGAACTTATACAGGCTATTACGTACGTAAGTTTATTGATCCGAATCCTAATTTGGTAGATCAAAATACTTGGCAGGAAATTCCGTGGCCAGTAATCCGTGCCACTGAAGTCGTACTAAACTATGTGGAAGCTTGTATAGAACTGGGTGAAGAAGCTGAAGCTAAAAATTGGCTTAATGCTATACGCTTTAGGGCAGGGATGCCAGCCATTACAGAATCTGGTCCCGCTCTTAAAGAAAGGTATATTAATGAACGGCGGGTCGAGTTGGCTTTTGAAGAGCACCGGTATTATGATGTCCGCAGATGGATGATCGCTCCACAAACCCTGGGGAGACAGGCCAATGGGATCCAGATTAGAGGAAACCTTAAACCTGGCGCATCTGTATCGATCTATAGATATGACCCTGATCTCTATAATTATACTTATTCGGTATTTAATATAGATCCAGGAAAGGAGAATAGACTATGGCTAGATAAAATGTATTATATGCCGATTCATTTTGATGAAATGAACCGAAATAGTTTATTAGTCCAAAATCCAGGATACTAAATTTCCAAAATTTATAATTCTTCTAAACATGCAACATGTCTCAGATTACCGTTTGAGATATGTTGCTTGTTTATTAGAAGACAGTTTAATATTTTACCGAATGCTTAGGTTACATTCTGCTTTAATACCCGTCCTAGTATTATTGCTATTATTATCATGCAAGGATTTATCTAGCCAAGAGGAGAATGAAAGTGCTTCCGAAGAGCCCTTATTTGAACTATTGACTCCCGAAGTCACTGGAATCAATTTCTCCAATACCTTGACAGAGGGATTAAATACAAATGTATTGGTTTACGAATATTTCTATAATGGTGGAGGTGTAGCTGTGGGCGATCTTACGGGAAACGGATTTGACGATGTTTATTTTACCGGCAATATGGTACCGAATAAGCTTTACTTAAACAGGGGTGAGCTTAAGTTTGAAGATATTACAGAGGTAGCTGGTGTACAGGGAAGAAATGGGCCATGGACTACCGGTGTGACTATGGTAGATATAAATGGAGATGGACGCTTAGATATATATGTTTGCTATTCTGGCAATTTGCCTCCTGAGAAAAGGGAGAATCAACTTTTTGTAAATCAGGGTACGAATGAAGCGGGTATTCCTGTTTTCAAAGAACAGGCGAAGGAATATGGTCTAGCGATCTCCTCGTATTCTACCCAAGCCTTATTTTTCGATTATGATAAGGATGGAGATTTGGATATGTTTTTGTTAAATCACAATCCTAAATCTCTTCCAATTTTAGATGAATCAACTACAGCGGAGCTTCTAAAACATGAAGATCCTGCAGGTTCCCAGCTTTTTAGAAATGATAATGGGAAATTTACGGAAGTCACCCGAAATGCAGGTATTCAAAATTCAGCACTTTCCTATGGATTAGGTATAGGGGTGGCAGATATTAACAATGATGGCTGGCCTGACATTTATGTGGGCAATGATTATACAGCTCCTGATTTTTTATATGTAAATAATGGTGACGGGACATTTACTGACCGCAGTCATTCTTCATTAGGTCATATCTCACAGTTTTCTATGGGTTGTGACCTTGCAGATATTAATAATGATGGATTGATAGATATTTTTACCCTGGATATGCTGCCTGAAGATAACAAAAGGCAAAAGCTCTTGATGGCACCGGACAATTACGAAAAATTCCAATTTATGGTGGATGTAGGGTTTCATCACCAGTACATGAGAAATATGCTTCATGTTAACAATGGCAATGGAACATTTAGTGAAGTTGGGCAAGTAGCAGGGATTTCCAATACTGATTGGAGCTGGGCGCCTCTATTTGCTGATTTTGATAATGATGGCTGGAAGGATCTATATATTACCAATGGTTATCAAAGAGATTTTACCAACCTGGATTTCTTAAAGTATATGGGAAACTACGTGCAGACGCATCAGGGCAATCTCAAACGTCAGAATATCCTGGAGCTGGTGGATAAAATTCCAGCATCCAATATAGGAAACTATCTCTACATGAATACGGGTGGAGCTTCCTTTGAAAATAAAACCGCAGTGCTGGGAACTTCCCATCAGTCAAACTCAAATGGGGCGGTTTATGCTGACCTGGATAATGACGGGGATCTGGAGTTAATCGTCAATAATATCAATGCACCCGCTTTTATCTATCAGAATAAAAGTAATGAGATTAATAGAAATCAATATTTAAAAATCAAACTTGAGGGAGAAGGTAATAACCGATTTGGTCTTGGAGCCAAGGTTAGCTTATACAGTGGAAATAATATCCAGCTGCAAGAGCAAATGCCTACCAGAGGATATCAGTCCAGTGTTTCACCTATTTTGCATTTTGGGCTTGGTGACATCACCTCGGTAGATTCTCTAATAGTAAAGTGGCAGAGCGGTAAAGAAGAGCGATTATATAATGTGACTTCTCAACAGCTTCTTTCCCTTTCGGAAATAAATGCCAGCAATAATAAAGAGGAAACAACTCCAATGGAAAGTGAGCCATTATTTAAAAGAGCCTCTTTACAGCTTCCAATACATTCGGGAACACCTTTCAATGATTTTAAAAGGCAAGCATTGATGCCTAACCCTATTTCTGGTTCGAAAACAGCGATGGCTAAAGGGGATATAAACGGGGATGGAATTGATGATTTGTTTATTGGAGGTTTAGCCGGGGAGACCGCCAAGCTACTATTAGGACAAAAAAACGGCAACTTTCAGCCTCACCACCAGACAAATCTCTTTACTGAAGTAGCTGGGGCTGAAGATACCAAAGCTTTGTTTTTAGATGCCAATGGTAATGGGTTTTTGGATTTGTATGTAGCCAGTGGGGGATATGGAAATTTTATGGCAGAAGATGCGCTGCTTCAGGACAGATTATACATAAATGACGGAAAGGGAGGATATAACCTTTCTCCACAATCTCTTCCCAAAATGCTTGGAAGTACATCCTGCGTTGTCGCTTCGGATATAAATGGAGATGGCGCTGTTGATTTATTTGTAGGAGGCAGGGTTCAGCCAGGATATTATCCACAGGCTTCTCAAAGCTATATTTTGATCAATGACGGCAATGGGAATTTTGAAGATAAGACACAAGCTTATTCTGATGAAATCAGAGAGTTGGGTATGGTGACGGATGCGGTCTGGGTGGATATTGATGGAAATGGTAAAGATGATTTGATAGTAGTGGGAGAGTGGATGCCTATCACTGTATTTATGAATTCTGGAAATTCATTAACGAACAAAACTTCGTCTTTTTTTCTTGAAGAGAATACAGGGTGGTGGAATACCATTGCCATACATGATGTAAACAATGATGGAAAACCTGATTTAGTGGTGGGGAATTATGGTCTGAATAGCCAAGTTAAAGCTAGTCCTACTGAACCTGCAGAATTGTTTTTTAAGGATTTTGATAACAATGGCTCTGTTGACCCGATATTGACTACCTATATACAGGGTAAAAGGTATCCATATTTGACTAGGGATGAATTGTTTGATCAATTTACCAGTAAAAGAAATAAATTTACCAGTTATGAAAGTTATGCCAGTGCTGGTCTGGAGGAGGTATTTACCCAAGAAGAACTGGAAGGCGCTGGTCATTTGAAGGCAGTCAATCTGAAGACATCGCTTTATTTACAAAACGGTGAAGGAAAATTCACTAATGTAGAGCTCCCCATAGAGGCCCAATACAGCCAAGTGCATAGTATAAACATTACGGAGAAGTCAGATAATGGGGATGCTTATATGATTTTCGCAGGAAACTCGAGTAGCGGAAGGCTACGAATAGGTAGAATGGATGCTAACTATGGAGCTGTATTTCATATCAATAAAAATGGGGAGATTCGCTATATTCCCCAACATAAATCTGGATTGAACTTAATTGGGGATACCAGGAATATTGTTAATTTAGAAAATAACCGATTTTTGTTTAACGTTGTTGGAAAGGGAGTGGAGGTCTATGATTTACTTTAAAAAGTTTCAAAAATATATAGCCTTATCAGTAAAGTTTGGATTTGGGACTATAGTAATACTGATGATGACCATCATCTATTCCTGTAATTCTCCTGAACCTGAGCCTATTTTGCCGCAGGAGATAGCAGAGGTTATAAGTCAGGTAACTGAGATCATGGTTCATGATGTTACCAATCCT
>DATHVH010000043.1:0-12591 GCA_035461405.1 Anditalea sp. | reverse complement strand
GCCGGAAATCTAACGAATAGTTGTTGCTGATGGGCTTGATACCTTCAACTCCATACTTCCTATAAAAGGAAACCCATCTTTTAACCATAGATTTATTGATACCGTTCTCTTGGCTGATACTGGCAGGTGTGTGTTTTCCTGTAATGACTTTCAGGACTACCGATAGCCGAAAATCAAAGTCATGTTTTTTATTTTTCCGCATAAAAATGCCCCCATTAAGTGTCTAACTTTATGGGGGCACATCATAAGACCGGGCTTTTTTTAATTTATTGGATTGAAGAATCTTCTCCACCTTATTTTATTAAACATATTTCTGTGTTTATCGAGGGATAGCCATAAAAACCATGCTTTTCCTACAATATGATCTTCAGGTACGAAACCCCAATATCTGGAATCTAGTGAGTCGTGTCTATTATCTCCCATCATGAAAAAATAATCCTGATTGAAGGTATATGATTCAATTCTCTTTCCGTCTATATAAATATTATTAGCTTCTATTTTAATGTCTTTATGACCTTCAAACCGCTCAATAGTAAATGCATATTTTCTAACATTATCTTCATCCGTAAGGTCTATAGTCCACCCTTTGCCAGGGATTTCTAAAGGTCCAAAATTATCTCTATTCCAGCTATAATAGGCTCCATCAGGCATTATATCTGGTTCACCCATACCTTCGTTATAGGAACGTAAATTTACCGCTGTGATACCGGAAATCTTTCCTAGCTGTTCAGCTGTACCTGGGGTAGTAGATATTAGATAACCCGATCCATCTGAGAATGGATATATACTTTCAGGATTAATATCATATTCCTGAAAAAATTCGACACTAAGCCTTCTGGTAGTCATCATTTCATATGCAAACTGCATATTCGTAGGATTTTCTGCCATCTGCCCATTGATATAGATCTGGGTGCCTTTTATTTCAATCACATCTCCAGGTATTGCCACAGCTCTTTTGATATAATTGGTCTTCAAATCTGAAGGATGCTCAAATTCTACCGGATAATTAAAAACCACTACATCATTTCTTTTTACTGAAGTAAAGCCAGGTAACCTATAGTATGGTAGCTGAACAGCTTCAGAATAGGAGGGAATATTAGTGCCCCATATCGTCTGGTGTGTGAGCGGCATTTGGATGATAGTCCTGGGTGTCCTGGTACCATAATGCATCTTACTTACAAATAGGAAATCACCTACCAATAGGGACTTTTCCATTGAGGCAGTTGGTATGGTAAAAGGCTCTAAAAATAACCACCTGATCAAACTTGCGGCAATAACAGCAAAAACCAATGCATCTACCCATTCACGGGTAGGTGATTTTTTTTTCTTTTCTCTGTTCATTTTAACTTTCATATTTTAAAAAGATAAAAAATCATTCATTGATAGTATACCCTTTCTGTCTTTGATCCATTCCGCTACCAAAACTGCACCAAGTGCAAATCCAGTACGATTATGGGCAGTGTGTTTTATCTCAATATCATCTATTTCAGACTGATAGGATACCGTGTGAGTACCAGGTACCTCATCTATTCTCTTAGATTTGATTAGGATGTTGTGTCCATTATCGACCGTATCAGTGTCCAGATTCCAACGTTTTGCTCTATCTACTTTATTTATAATATCTTCGGCGAGGGTGATGGCTGTGCCACTTGGAGCATCTTTCTTTTCAGTATGGTGAACTTCTTCCATTCTGATCTGGTAGCCAGGCTGTTCATCCATAAGTTTAGCAAGATACCTATTGATTTTAAAAAATATATTTACGCCTATGCTGAAATTAGAGGCATAGAAGAATGTTCCACCTTTTGATAAAGTCAATCGCTCGATTTCAGGCTTTTTGTCTAGCCATCCTGTAGTTCCGCTTACCACCGGAATCCCTTTTTCAATGGCCCAAGTAATATTTGTTATAGCAGCTTCTGGTTGGCTAAATTCAATAGCTACATCAATTGAACTTTCATCTAATCCTTCCAGATCGCTGATATTTTCTTCTGTAATCTTTCCTATGATAGTATGGCCACGTTCTTCTGCAATAGAAGAAATGATTTTCCCCATTTTACCATATCCCAATATTAATATGTTCACTTTTTTAAAACTTTAATTTTACTGATAAACCAATTAAACTAGATCCTGCATATAGATTTTCATATGAAGGTCTAATGTCCAAACTAAGGTCATCACTGACATCAAATCCGGACAGATGTGCATCGACAAGCGAATCTACGATATTGATGGCATAAATTACCCCGAATACCATATAATTTAAATCCCTATTTCTTCTCCAATAGTTAACATTTCTAATAATCCCATCCTCATTTAGATTGGGGAAAGGATTTCCTCTGGGATCACCCGGATTACGGGCTATCTTTAAGGCATCTCGAAATAGCTGATATCTTCTGTTATTAAAATCCAGAAAATAAATATTGGTAATAATACCCCCATAAATGATAGGCACTTTCCATATTTTTTCATTATAAACCTGCCCAGCTCCAGGAAGAGCAGCTGATAGTAAAGCCGCTGTAGTTGGATCTTTTACCGCAGATGGATCTAATTTTATTTTATTAGCATCGGGCGTTTCCATTTCTACACCTCTAGCGGTAGTATCCGTGACTACCTGCCCATATCCTTTTTGGGATACACAGAATAATAAAACAAAAACAGCAATAGCTTTTAAAAAAACTATTGCTTGAAAATTTGTTCTACCTAAGCATATACCAAAGGCCTTTATCACTTTATATGATTTCAAGTATTTCCAAAATCCTATTAAGATCATCTGCTGATCTAAATGGAATTTTTATTTCACCCTTATCCTTATTATCCGATTTCAACATGACTTTTGACCCAAAGTGGGAAGCTAGTTTTTGTTGTAGCTTGCCTATCTCATATTTTTTGAGCGGATCTAAATTGGTTTTGGAAGAAACTAGTTTTTCTTCCGGCTCACTGTTAAGATCTTTTACTAATGCTTCTACCTTACGCACACTTAGTTCCTCATCTACAGTTCTTCTGAAAATAGCCAATTGCTTGTCTACATCCTCTATATTAATGAGGGCACGTGCATGGCCCATGGATATCTTTTGATCTCTGATACCAGCCTGTATATCCGGTGGCAGCTTTAGTAATCTGAGGTAATTGTTTACTGTAGTTCTATTTTTACCTACCCGGTCACCCAGTTGCTCCTGCTTTAAGTCACATTCTGTAAGTAGTCTTTGGTAGGATTGTGCTATTTCCAGAGCATTTAGATTTTCTCTCTGAATGTTTTCTATAAGAGCCATTTCCAGCATTTGCTGGTCATTAGCCGTACGGATATATGCTGGAATCCTAGTGAACCCTGCCATCTTCGAAGCCTGAAATCTCCTTTCACCGGATATCAGCTGATATTCATTATCACCCAGTCTTCTTACCGTAATTGGCTGGATGATACCCTGTACTTTTATTGATTCGGATAACTCTTCCAAAGCATCCTTATCAAAATGGATTCGGGGCTGGAATGGATTTACCTGAATTTCTTCTAATAGAATTTCATTGATACTGGCAGACGGGGGAGGTGTTAGCGTCTCCGTTGCCCTTACTTTTTTTGGACTGTCTTCTAATAATGCACCTAATCCTCTTCCTAATGCACTCTTCTTTTTTATAGGGTTATTATTAGCCATTTGCTATCCGTTTACTTTTACCACGTTATTTTTTTCTGCTATTTCGCTTGCGAGATTTAAGTATGCAACAGCTCCTTTACCTTCAGCATCAAATGCTACTACAGGTATGCCGAAACTTGGAGATTCACTTAATCGCACATTTCGTGGGATAATGGTTTGAAATACCATGTCTTTAAAATGCATACGAACTTCTTCTACCACCTGATTGGAAAGTCTTAATCTTACATCATACATAGTAAGGAGAATACCTTCGATCCCGAGATCAGGATTTAGCCTGGTTTGTATGATTTTGATAGTGTTAAGTAGTTTTCCTAACCCTTCCAATGCAAAATATTCACACTGCACCGGAATGATCACAGAGTCAGCAGCCGTCAATGCATTGATGGTTATCAACCCTAAAGATGGAGAACAATCTATTATAATAAAGTCATATAGATCTTTGATTGAGGCAATTACCTCTTTCATTTTTTCCTCTCTATTTTCAAGATTTATCATCTCTACTTCTGCTCCCACTAAATCGATATGCGAAGGGACCATGTCCAGATGATCTGTACTGGTAGGCATGATGATGGTATGGATGTCAATACCATCTACCATGCATTCGTAGATACTTGTTTCTATTTCTTTGGGATCCTGCCCTAGACCAGAAGTCGTATTAGCCTGAGGGTCAGCATCTATTACTAGCGTTTTATACTCCAAGACTGCCAGACTGGCCGCTAGATTCATGGCTGTAGTAGTCTTACCTACCCCGCCTTTTTGGTTGGCAATTGCAATAATTTTTCCCATTATTTGCGATCAAAGGGTAATTTTTTCCCCAATATTAAGCATTATCAATTCTTTTCCTGCTTCCTTTCCGGCTTTTTTTACTGCATCGATATCTATCTCTATATAGGGAAAGGTATCATAATGCATCCCGATAAATTTATCGGTCCCCACAAAGTCCGAAGCTTTAATAGCATCATGAATGTCCATCGTGAAATTATCACCGATAGGAAGGAAGGCGAAATCTATATTAAAAGCTTCTCCTATAAGTTTCATGTCATAGGTCAAAGCAGTATCTCCTGCATAGTAAATTGTTTTTTCATCCGATTGGATCACAAAACCGCCAGGGTTACCACCTACTGATCCGTCCGGCATGGTACTGCTATGAATAGCATTTACATATTTTACTTTTCCAAAATCGAAAGTTTTGCTGCCTCCATGATTCATGGGATGCACATTTTCTAATCCCTGATTTTGAAACCACGATATCACTTCGAAGTTAGAGACCACAATTGCTCCGGTTCTTTTTGCTATACTTACTACATCAGCCACATGATCTTCATGACCATGTGTGACCAGTATGTAATCTGCTTCGATAGTGGATACATCGATATTCTTGGCGTTATCATTAGGGGAAATAAATGGGTCGAATAATATTTTCTTACCTGATATATTTACCAAAAAGCTGGAATGCCCAAAGAATGTTACCTCCATTATTTTTATTATTTATGGTTGTGGATACTCACAAAGATATAAGTTTAATCCTTACAAGAAACAGTTTGTTATCCACACCGTCATGTGGATATGATTGTAGTCTATAAATTTAGAGTCTAACGGCAGATATTCATATAAATTTTACATTTATAGATACGCAAAAAAAAAGAGTAGTACTTTTTCAAACACTACTCTTCTTTTTAGACTTGACCAAAATTATTTCTTTTTCTTTTGAGTAGTTTTCTGCGCTTCCGCAGTTTTCATAGCATCTTCAAGCTTTTGCTGAAACTTTGATTTTTTCTTATTGGCATTTTTCTTTTTGCTCTCTTCTACTTTAGCTCTGATCTTAGAATCATCTACAAAAGCTTTGATCAATGCCTGCTGACCAAATGTCACCATATTAGATACAAAGTAATAGAAACTTAGAGCAGCAGGGTAGGAGTTAAGAACAAACATAAAACCTATAGGCATGATATAGCCTAGGTTCTTCATAGGTCCCTGTGCTGCCGTCAGCTGGTTATTAAATCTAGTATATACTATCTGTGAAATAGTCATCAATAAAGTAAATAACGAGACGTGACTACCATAGAACGGTATTGTGAATGGAAGATTTATCACCGAATCATAGGTAGATAAATCATGAGCCCATAAGAATGATTCCTGTCTTAACTCTATAGAATTAGGAAAGAAGAAGAACATTGCAAATAGGAATGGCATCTGTAATAACATCGGCAGACAGCCACTGATAGGACTCACGCCCAGCTGGCCGAATAGCTTCATCTGCTCCTGCTGCTGCTTAGTGGGGTCATCCTTATATTTTTCTTTCAGCTCATCTATCTCTGGTTTGATCACCCTCATTTTTGCCATACCCACATATGACTTGTACGTCAGAGGAAATAGGAATAATTTAATGATCAATACGATCAAAATAATGATCACCCCGTAATTGGTGAAGAATCTCTCGAGAAAATGAAATAGGTTTACAATGATATACTTGTTGACCCAGCTGACGAACCAATAGCCCATCTCCACATTCGCATCAAATCCAGGTGTAACCTTTCTTAAAAGGTTATAATTATTAGGTCCAAAGAAGTATGATATGTTAGTGCCGGCCTCATCTAAATTTAGTATCAAGGTAGCGGACATATTCTTTACCGACATCGTATCTGTCGGGATCTCCTGTGCCAAATTACCGCTTTGAAACTGCTCACCGGCTATGATGGCAGAAGTGAAAAACCGCTGCTTAAATGCTACCCACTTTAGGGGTACATTTACTTGCTCGGCATCAGAAGTAGATGTGGTACTTAGGTAATCATAGCTTTCGTCGGCAGTAAAGAAATTCATATAGGTCTTCCTTCTGGATTCTTCTATATCTGCCTCCTGCTTTATGAGGTTATCCTCCCAATTAATGGTAATTTGCTGATCAGTAAGTAGTGTAGAGCCTGCTGATGTGCTGATGTGCTGATTAACTACATAGCTTTCATATGGCAAAAAATATGTCCTGGATAATATTCCAGCTGGGGTATTGGCTGTAAAAACCACTTCCCTCCCAGGAGCTTCTTCATCAGCTACTTCTCGGGTAGTGGCTTCAAAGAAAATATTGTTTAAACTAATGGGGCCCTGTCTGGTCTGCACCTGATAATCTAATGATGAAGTAGTTTCATCCATTAGTATTAGGGGTTGTTGATCCCATCTTAGGTGATCCTTTAGCTCAACTGATCTGATTTCACCACCTTTATTAGAAAAGGTAATTTTCATCACCTCATTTTCTAATAAAATAGATTCTTCATCCCCTGTAATTAAATTGGCAAAAGCACCGAACTGTTCTTGGTTTCTGACCTGGGCAAGACTATCGGCAGCTACTGGGACTGCCTCTGGAACCTCTTGCTGAACAGGTCTACTGGCGTCTACTACTTCAGTCTCGGTGGGTGTCTGTACCTCTGGGGTTATTGGCTCCGGTGAACTGGCAAAGAATACCGAGTACAATAGAATGACTGCTGCGAATAGGATTAAACCTGTCGCTTGATTTTTGTCCATATTACTCTGATTATTACAAACAACGAATCTTAATAGATCCCCTCTTTGCGAAATTGGTTTAAAATTTAACTTTATTTTCTATTGCCGCTTTTATAAATCTCACGAATAGAGGGTGAGGTCCCAAGACAGTACTTTTGTACTCTGGATGGAACTGTGCAGCCACGAACCAAGGATGGTCTTTTATCTCTATGATTTCGACCAGTTTGGTTTCAGGATTTATACCGGTAGCGATCATGCCGCCTTCTTCATATTGCTCCAGATATTTATTATTAAATTCATATCTATGGCGGTGTCGCTCCGTAATCTTAGATTTACCATATGCAGCACTTGCCTTGGTTCCTTTTTTAAGTTCACAAGGATAAGAACCTAATCTCATAGTTCCGCCCATTTCCTTAATATTTTTTTGCTCCTCCATTAGTGCTATAACAGGATGGGGTGTGTTAGGATCCATTTCTGTACTGTTGGCACCTTTAAGATTTAGAACGTTCCGAGCATATTCTATCACTGCTACTTGCATGCCCAGACATATGCCCAGGAAAGGAATATTATTTTCCCGTGCAAATTTAACAGTTTCTACCTTACCATCAAGTCCTCTTTCGCCAAAACCGGGGGCTACCAGAATTCCATGAAGATCATCCAGTTTTCTTTTTACATTGTCTGGGTTTATTTCTTCAGAGCTGATGAGTCTTAGATTTACTTTACATTCAGTAGCGGCTCCAGCATGGATAAAACTTTCGATGATTGATTTATATGCATCTGGTAAACTTACATATTTACCTACTAATCCGATATTGATTTCTTGGGTGGGGTTTTTTAGTTTACCTAGAAACTCTTTCCAGTGCTCTAGTTCGGTATTTCCTCTGGCAGTAAGCTTAAGCTTAGTCATTACCCTTTCATCCAGTTTTTCTTTTTTCATCAGGAGAGGTACATCATAGATAGTATCTGCATCCAATGCTTCTATAACTGAATTTAATTGCACATTACAAAAAAGTGCAATTTTCTTTTTCACGTCCTGAGGCAAGTGATGTTCAGATCTACATACTAATATATCTGGCTGAATACCAGCTTCTAACAGCTGTTTCACTGAATGTTGGGTCGGCTTTGTCTTAAGTTCTTTTGCAGCCGCCAAATAGGGGATAAGTGTCAAATGAACTACCAAGAAATTATTTGGACCTAAATCCCATTTAGCCTGTCTTACCGCTTCAATAAAAGGCAAAGACTCAATATCACCTACACAGCCTCCTATCTCGGTGATGATAACATCATATTTGCCATCCTCGCCTAATTTGTAAAAGTTGTTTTTGATTTCATCTGTGATATGCGGAATCACTTGGACAGTTTTCCCTAGATATTCTCCTTTTCTTTCCTTCGTGATCACATTATTATAGATTCTTCCTGTGGTCACATTGTTGTTTTGGGAAGTGGGAGTATTTAGAAACCTTTCATAGTGACCTAAATCGAGATCAGTCTCTGCCCCATCTTCTGTGACATAGCATTCGCCATGTTCGTATGGGTTGAGTGTTCCGGGATCGATATTAAGGTACGGATCAAATTTTTGGATGGTAACATTAAATCCGCGGGATTGAAGGAGTTTGGCCAGTGAAGCAGCTATGATACCTTTTCCTAATGAGGAAGTTACCCCTCCGGTAATAAATATGTACTTGGTAGATGAAGCCATAAGAAGCTGAGGAAATTTTGTTTTAATTCTTATGGGATACAAAATTAGGTAAATTTCCGGATTTAATGTCCGAAAAGAGATTTAATATTCTGATTAGATCTGCAGCCAGCTCCTTCTAATTTTACGTAAATCTGATAAAAAACAAGGTACAGTCAATAAACTGTTTTACTTTTGAACTTTCAATAGATAATTTGTACTGTGGAAATCAAAACAATTATAAAAATTCTGAATGAAGAAGGCCGAATCACTCTAAAAGATCGGGATGGCTTTCTTTTCGATCTCATTGCTCCCCAAAAATGGGACAGTGAAAAAGATGATGCGGAAGGAGTTTTCTTACTTTTTGATTTGTTTCAGATCAGGAGTATAGCAGAGCAATACTCAGAAGTAGCCCTTGATATAGTCGAGTTTGCAGAAAAACCTGTCATATTTCATACTCCAGAGGGGCGAGCTTTTGCAGGTGGACCTTCTTTAGATGGGAATGTGAGGTTTTTGATGATTAAAAAAGGATATTGGAATTCTTTGTTATTCAATTATGGAAAGCCATTGATTTTTCAGAAATCTGCTCATAGTGGAACTGAGTATATATTGAATGAAGTATTTCCGGTAGCTCACCGTAGTCTCTATTTAGGACCAGAAGGGGATGTGAAAATATTGAATTGATGAATTTTAAGGAAAATTTAGATCATTTAGACATATTTAAAAGAGTAGGGGCCTGTGCTGACCAGCTAGGTTTGGATACCTATGTAGTAGGGGGATATGTACGTGACCTAATATTAAAAAGAGATAGTAAGGATATTGATTTTGTTTGTGTAGGAAGTGGCATAGCACTAGCCCAAAAAGTGGCAGAGAGTTATAAGT
This sequence comes from Anditalea sp., assembly GCA_035461405.1. Classification (GTDB taxonomy): domain Bacteria; phylum Bacteroidota; class Bacteroidia; order Cytophagales; family Cyclobacteriaceae; genus Anditalea. Next base: position 2,898 of record DATHVH010000043.1, on the reverse strand, counting down.
TTCATATACCGGTATCAGTATTCAAAAATTTCGGAACAGCCATGTTAAACATAGATGGTTTCGAACTGGAATTCGTAGGTGCTCGTAAAGAATCATATCGGGAAGACTCCCGTAAACCCATCGTAGAAGATGGTACTCTTAAAGAAGATCAGGACCGTAGGGATTTCACTATCAATGCTATGGCCATCGGAATAAATTCCCATAATTATGGTGAGCTGATAGATCCATTTGATGGGGTGAGAGATATTAAAAGAAAAATAATACGTACCCCAACTGATCCTAATATTACTTTTTCAGATGATCCGCTCCGTATGATGCGGGCTATTCGATTTGCTACTCAACTGAAATTCGATATAGAGCCACATACCTTCGATGGACTGATGGATAATGCCGAAAGGCTGCAAATAATTTCAGGTGAGCGGATTATTGATGAGTTAAATAAAATCATAAAGTCAGATATTCCTTCATATGGGTTTAAATTACTTTTTGTTAGCCGTCTCCTTCATCAGTTTTTTCCGGAGATGGTAGATTTACAAGGAGTAGATTCAGTTGGGGATAAGTCACATAAGGACAATTTTTACCATACTCTCCAGGTGCTAGATAATGTATCGCTAATGTCTGACCACCTCTGGTTACGATGGGCGGCGATCATGCATGATATAGCTAAACCAGCTACCAAAAGGTTTAATGATAAAGTAGGATGGACCTTTCATGGTCATGAGGATAAAGGCGCAAGGATGACCCCTGGGATTTTCCGTCGATTGAAATTACCCATGGATGAAAGAATGAAGTACGTACAAAAGTTGGTTAAACTCCATCTTCGTCCCATAGCGCTGGTGAATGATAAGGTTACTGACGCAGCCATCAGGAGGTTACTATATGAAGCCGGTAATGATATAGATGATTTGATGAAACTTTGTAGAGCAGATGTTACATCAAAAAATAATAATAAAGTAAAGCGATTTCTTGCTAATTTTGATAAAGTAGAACAAAAAATTCAGGATGTGGAAGAAAAGGACCATGTCCGAAATTTTCAGCCACCAATCTCAGGAGAGGAGATAATGGCAATTTTTGATTTAAAACCATCAAAAATTGTCGGAGAATTAAAAGAAGAAATAAAAGAAGCTATATTGGAAGGCGAAATACAGAACAATAAAGAGGAAGCTATTCAGTTTATGTATAAGTTAGCTTCCAAAAAAGGATTGAAACCATCAGAAAATTAACTTAATTAATTATGAATAAGATTAAAGTTCTAGCTTTATTATTAGCTATGATCAGCACAAATTTATTGGCACAGGAAGCTGATAAACCAGCTCCGAAAGATTCAAATGCTATAAGAAACGAAACAGATCAACGTATCTATCAATTAGCATTAAGATATAATGATACTAATGTGGCCAAGGTTAAATTATATGAATTGATTGAAAGAAATCCAAACAACCCCCGTTATGCGGAACTATTGGCCTCTCTTTATTTTGAAATGGAACAATATACATCTGCTGCCTTAATAGCTATGGATATTGTCGAAAATGACAGTAAAAATACCACCGCCTTAGAAATCGCTGCATATTCTCTAGAACAACTAGGTGCATTGGATAGATCCTTGAGACATTTTGAATCCCTTTATTTGCTCTCTGGTGATGTATACAGTCTGTATAAATCAGCTTATCTTCAGTACACACTTAAAAAGTATGAGGAAGCACTGAATTCAGTTAACATGCTGGCTAAAAACAAAAAGGCTGATGAAGAAAAACTAGCTTTCCCTACAAAAGATAATGCCCAACAAGAAGTAACCATGAGAGCAGCAGCTCTTAATCTTAAAGGACTTATTTATAAAGACCAAGGAAGTAATGCCGAAGCTAAAAAAGCTTTTGATGAAGCCCTTGCTTTGGAAGCTAATTTTGAAATAGCAAAAGAAAATATAGCTTCATTAAAATAATAAGCTAGAATTGTGATACTTATAAAAGGAACCTTCGGGTTCCTTTTTTTATGTCTATGGGAAATATAATTTAAAGATTTCACTGTATATTGGACAGTTTTCAGCACTAAATCTCTACTTTAAATTTATGTATATTTCTATTCGATTTCAATTCATCCGTTTTTGTTTTTTATTTCTAATTACTCTGATTTCGTTGCCTATATTCGCGATGCAAGAGATTAATCCACTCCATGGTGATAATCCCTGGCCGGAAATAAGAAAGGAAAGAATCAACATAGTATTGCCTCAAGCTATGAAAGCTGCTGGAGTAGATGCCTGGATGGTAGTCTGCAGAGAAAATAATAATGATCCCATAGCCCATCATGTAGGTGGTGAAAACGCCGGAGGTACAGCTGTATTCCTTTTCCAGTTAGAGGGAATAGAATTCAAATCCATAGTTTTTTCTCCGATAGGTGAAGCCACTGCTTTGGCAGATCTTAAAATACATGATGAAGTTAAACCTATTGCCCGCGGGAAATCTGCTATAGAGGCTGCTGCGGAATATGCAATTAGTAAAAATTTTTCTAAAATTGCTGTTAACAGTTCGGAGGACAATGAAATGGCTGATGGCTTGAGTTATACCCAAAGAAAAGCCTTGGAAGATGCTTTTGGACCTTCGGCTACTAAATTTGTATCTTCAAATGAACTCCTATACGAATGGCTAAGTATTAAACTTCCTGCTGAAGTAGAAATCATGAGATTGGCTGCCCAACTCACCTCTGATTGGCAGTATGAAGCTTATAAACAAGTAGAGCCAGGTAAAAGTACAGATGCGGATATCGCTAAATTTTTGAAAAATAAAATTGCAGAATATGGTTTTAAGGATGGATGGGCTGCAGACCAGAACCCAAATGTAAATTCAGGCCCAGACAGAGGTCATTCCCATGCTACAGATAAGGTCATCATGCCGGGGGATGTGA
>DATHVH010000042.1:0-2481 GCA_035461405.1 Anditalea sp. | reverse complement strand
GGATATTTAGTCGGCCAATAATTTGGCAATGTTTTTGACTTCTTATCTTAACAAAAAATTTAATATGGATCAAAAACGAATTTTCGGACCAGTACTTACCATTTTAGGGATTATCGGTCTAATATATGCCGCATTTTTGTTTTTGGATGATTCCAATGCAGATTGGAAAACCCAGATCGTATTTTTTATATTAGGTATTATCTTTTTCAGTTCAGGACTTGGTCTCATCAAAAACACGGATAATAAGAGTTAATATTTTTGTTTGATTCATTAAAAATGCTTTTAGCCTTTGGCTATTATTTTTATTAAGTTATAGGTATTTGAAATTTTAGAGTATTTTTAGAACAATAAATATTTTTATTTCTTTTCTTATACCTTTGAATATATACCCCCGTAAATAATTGATAAAGATCGACTTATCGGTATTAAAGCATGAATGAAGTAAACAGACTTTTAGACCTTAGGGCGTATCAAGTATTGGATACACTTCCGGAAAAAGAATTAGATGATATCATAGAGATAGCTTCCGCCATTTGTGATACTCCCATTTCTTTGATCACATTCGTAGATGATACCAGACAGTGGTTCAAAGCAAAAAAGGGTATTGATATTACCGAAACTCCTCGCGCAGATGCATTTTGTGAATATGCTTTATCCAATCCAAAAGATTTATTAATAGTAGAAGATCCGCTAAATGACTATAGATTTTCGAGCAATCCACTTGTATTAGAAAATCCCCATATCAGGTTTTATGCCGGGGCCCCGTTAGCAAGTTCGAATGGGCACGTACTTGGAACCTTATGTGTGATTGATAACCAGCCTCGGACCATTACCGAAAGTCAGAAAAATGCACTTAAGCTATTGGCCAAAAAAGTAATGGATATATTGGAAATCAAAAAAATGTTATATGAACAAAGTAATGAAATTGAAAAAAGTTCTCAAAGATTAAAAGAACTTACGGACCAAGCTCCTGGAGTAATCTATCAGTTGGAAATGAGTACAGAAGGGAAAATGTCATTTCCATTTATCAGCCAGGGCATTTCTATAGTTCACCCCTATCTTGATGCGGAAGAATTGAAAAAAAATCCCCAATTAGCCTTTGAGGTGGTACATCCAGATGATGTACCTATGGTACAAGAGAGTCTGTTCAATGCCTTTAAGAAACTTCACTTATGGGATGTCGAATATAGGGTGGTTTCGGATACAGGCAAGGTTTCTTGGCATTGGGCCAGAGCAAAACCTGAAAAGAAGGAAGATGGATCAGTGATCTTATTTGGAACATTTCAGGATATAACCGAAAAGAAGGAATATATACAGACGCTTGAGCAAATTATTTATGACATTTCACATGTACTTCGCAGACCTGTAGCTACTATGTTAGGCCTAACAGATTTAATAGACCTGGACCAAATGGATAAAGATGTCCTAAGAGAAATGATAGACCATATCAAAACTACCACCAAAGATATGGACGCTTACCTTCATAAATTGAACAAAGCGTATTCGGAAAAACAGCTCAAATTTTTTAATCAGGGAAATCAAGATTAATATTAGGATTGTATACTATCCTGACTTTTAAGTATAGGGGTTATTAATTCATTGCGGATAATTTCCCCCAGACCACGACCCAAAGACTGTAACATGGCTCTTTCAATTAAATTAATTTTGAAGATTATACCTCGAACCTTATGTCTATGACCACAGATTCTTTAAAATTAGAATTAATGATATATTAAATATATCTATACTACCTTTTTATTCTTTTAACATACAGAATATTTAATTATAAGGCACATTTATTAATGATTATTTAATATATTTATTCTAATTTTAAGAACTTTTTAAAATTACCTCCTGTTTACAACAAATACATTTTAGGATAAAAAATTATTTTTCTGTGGGAAAAGAAAATACTAAAACAAAAAACTTCTTTATAATCGTGGTATTGGGAGCGCTGTGTACTATCAGTCCTTTCTCGATAGATATGTATTTGCCAGGCTTTCCGGCTATGGCAAAAGATCTTAATACTTCTATATCGAATATACAGTTTTCACTTACGGCTTACCTTATTGGTATAGCCATTGGGCAATTGTTTTATGGTCCATTATTGGATAAATACGGACGGAAAAAACCCCTTTATGCGGGTTTGGCCATTTATATGGTAGCTTCCATAGGTTGTGCCTTTTCGCAGTCAGTGGAAAATCTTATTATAATGAGACTTCTCCAAGCTATAGGCGGTTGCGCTGGGATGGTGGCTGCTCAAGCTTTAGTGAGAGATTTGTTTCCTGTCACTAAAACCGCTCAGGTCTTTTCCTTACTTACATTAGTCATTGCTGTGTCTCCGATGATAGCTCCTACCGTGGGTGGATTTGTGACTGCTTATTATGACTGGCACATTGTATTTATTATTTTGGCAGTCCTTACACTATTCATCTGGTTGGCAGCGATATGGGTACTCCCTGATGGATCTGCACCCAACGC
>DATHVH010000041.1:0-24322 GCA_035461405.1 Anditalea sp. | reverse complement strand
CCTTTTTCATATAAACTAACTCCCGATGCTATAAAGCAAAGTACGATGAAAACATATCCCATTCTAATGAGAAAAGGCATGTCTGGATACAATACTTTACAGACTATACCAGCAGGTATGGTAGCAATAGCCGTCCATAATGCTGCGTTAGAAGTGATGTGCTTCCAAAATAGTCCCATGCAGAATACTGCCACTACTCCCGGGTAGATATATCCTGTATATTCTTGGATATATTGAAACACCTGATCGAGTGTCTGAAGGGCAGGTGCTACATATATGGCAATTAATAGGGCTATTATGGCCACTATTCTCCCAGATCTTACCAGTTGCTTATTGGTAGCATTTTTATTAAAATACACTCTATATATGTCCATAGTGAATATAGTGGAGGTACTGTTGATCATTGAGGCAAGAGATGAAACTATAGCAGCTGCTAATGCAGCAAAAGCCAAGCCTCGAACGCCCTGGGGTACAAAATTTTTCAGAAGCCAAGGATAAGCTTCGTCGGATCGGTCTATGGTACCTACTTGTTCTACCGGTACATTCAGCATTGCAGCCAGGTCTTCAGGACTATATTCGTTTATCAAAACATAAGCAGCTATACCCGGTATTACTACCAAAAGTGGAATTAAAATTTTAAGAAAGGCTGCGAAAATAAGCCCTTTTTTAGCTTCATCTATGCTTTTGGCAGCAAGGCCTTTTTGGATGATATACTGATTAAACCCCCAGTATCCTATATTGGTCAACCACATGGCGCCAAATATTACTGCCAATCCAGGCAAATCTTGAAAAGCATCTTTTAAACCTCCTGTTCCATCAGGTACCATTATTTCCCCCCGAGGTACTATCATGGTAAAGTGTTCCCGAGCATTAATATATATACCCTCCAATCCCGCAAATACGCCATCTCCATGTCCTACAGCGTCCAAGGCAAGGTAAGTTGTAATCAATCCGCCTCCTATCAGCACAAATACTTGCAACACATCGGTCCAGGCCACTGCTTCTAGACCGCCGTATACTGAATATATCCCACTGAATAGTAGTAAACCTATAATGCCATAGATTAAGGGTACACCCATAATTTTTTCTAGTGCCAAAGCACCTAGATAACTTACTGAAGTAAGATTTACAAATACATATACAAGTAACCAGAACACTGCAAAAGCGGTACTAACACCCTGGCTAAATCTCTGACTGAGAAACTGGGGCATGGTATATATACCATTCTTAATAAATACAGGAAGAAAGAACTTAGCCACTATGATAAGCGTGATGGCTGCTATCCACTCGTAGGCGGCTATGCCGAGACCTATTGCATAGCCAGATCCGGAAGTCCCTATAAAATGCTCAGCAGATATATTAGCTGCTATAAGAGAAGCTCCAACTGCCCACCATGTTAGCGATTTGTCGGCCAAAAAATATTCTTGGGCGGTCTTTTCAACCCCTTTTTTAGAACGGGATACCCATAAGCCCAAGGAGATAATCATTAATCCATATACTGTAAATATTACATAATCCAGCGTAGAAAATCCAGCATTCATTAAGAAAATAGGTTTGGGTTTGAATATGATAACAAGCTAATTTTTGGAGTAAAAGATAACTTTATCCAATCAAGTGTTATAATTACACTTAAAATTTTAAATAAAAAAATTCTCCATCGTTTTTTATTCGCTGAGTGCTAATATTTCTGTTTTTGGAACAAAATTCAGTAAGCTTTGGAAATTCTCTTTATAATTTTCTTTGTCAATAGAATAGAAATATGCGCCCTTTTTAGAACTAGATTTATCTTTATCCTTCTCTTTTACCAGTAAATTGGTAGATAGGACTTTTCGGCTGAAATTTCTTTTATCAATCTTAGTATCGTAAAGACCTTCATACATCGCTTGAAGCTGGGGCAATGTAAATTTTTCGGGAAGTAGTTCAAAGAGTATCGGATGGAATGCAGCTTTATACCTCAGCCGCTGAAGGGCTGTTTCAACCATCTGTGCATGATCAAAAATAAGTTTAGGCAATTCTTTCAGCAAGTACCATCTAGCATGAAAATCATCATTTATCTGTTGCTCGTATTTATGGATATCAATTAAAGCTACATAGGCGACAGCAATGACGCGTTCGATAGGATCTCTTTTAGGCTCACTAAATGCCTGAAGCTGTTCTAGATACACGTTTTCTAAACCAGTAAGCTGCTTTAGTACCCTGTCAGCAGCTTGTTCAAGGGATTCATTTTCCTGTACAAAACCACCCATAAGACTCCATTTTTCTTTTTCCGGAGCAAAGCCTCTTTGTATCAATAGAATTTTATAATCATTGCCGTCAAAACCAAAAATTATGCAATCTACCGCAACTAAAAGACGGTTCTGGTTGGAATATTTGATCATTACTTCTTTTGTTATATAAGATAAGTATTAAAGATAGTATTCTAAAATTAAAACTCAAATATACACTTAATAGAAAATTATGTCATGATATAGAATTTCTATTATTAGTTAGTCAAATTTTTATGTTATTGGCAGCTTTATGAAGCTTTTCTCGTGTTGCCACCATCACCAAATTTCTCACTCTTACCCTTGTTAGAAGCACATGTGAGGGTGAATAAAATTAATTAGTGTAAAAAATACATTTAAAATTTTGCATCCTATTGTTAAATTATCTAATATTCGAAAACAAACGATTGCTGTTCAAAAAATAAGTTCGATTAGTTTGATTCTTTTAAATGTTATCTGACCAATCGGAAATGCATTAGGTCCTGTTACGTGCAGGTAATAAATTGATTAGTATTATTATAATTAAACCATAAACCCCCGAAATATGAATTTTAAATTTTTACCCCCAAAGCTTCTAATGGCTTTAATGATACTGGGTACCAGTATCGGACCAGGTGAGATTATAGCCTCGACGGAAGTGCCAGAAGCTTACACCAGTCCTGAAGTAGATATTACTGTAAGAGGTCAAGTCATTTCTTCTGCAGATGGACAGCCCATTCCAGGTGCCTCAGTGACTGTAAAAGGTACCACACGCGGCGTACCGACCAATATGGATGGTGAATTCGAAATTACTGTCCCGGATCAGAATTCAGTTCTTGTGATTTCATTTATAGGATTTGTTTCTCAAGAAATAACGGTTGGTAATAGGACTATCATCAATGTAAATTTACAAGAAGATGTAAGTAGTCTTGATGAAGTGGTAGTAGTCGGATACGGTACACAAAGGAGGTCAGATATTACAGGTGCCATATCAGTGGTTAACACTGACGAAATGAAAAAAGTGGCCACTAATGACCTAGCTCAAATGCTACAGGGTAGGGTGTCAGGTGTCCAGGTGACCAGTGATGGTCAGCCAGGTGCTTTCCCCAGTGTTAGGATTAGGGGTATATCCACTTTTGGAAATGCCCAACCTCTTTATGTAATTGATGGTGTGCCAGTAGGTACTACCCCTCGAGATTTTAACCCGAATGATATAGAGACAATGCAGGTCCTGAAAGATGCCTCTGCAGGTGCTATTTATGGGTCTAGGGCAGCCAATGGTGTTGTAATTATCACTACGAAACAAGGAAAGAAAAATACACCAGTAAGGGTTGAGTTTAATTCTTATGGAGGTATAGACCAGGTATGGCAAAGAATACCGGTATTGGGCAGAGCGCAATATCAGGAGATAATAAATGAAGTCCAGCGAAACGGCGGCCAGCCACTTGTGCCAGCCAATGATCCAAACAACCCACTTTATATTTCCGATATAGATACGGATTGGCAGCGAGAGGGTCTGAAAAATGGATTCAGACAAAATCACAACATTAATATATCAGGTGGGGGAGAATATACAATCTATAATGCTTCAGTAGATTTCTTTGGGAATACAGGAACTCTGGTAGGAAATGGTCCTAACTATGATAGATATTCTTTTAGAGTAAATCAGACATCTACAAAAGGAAGATTTAGAGTAGGTACTAATATCTATTATGCACATTCTGATGAAGATGCTTTATCTTATAGACCGGATCTTCTAGCAGGTAATAGACCGCCTTTGATAGCTGATCTGGTACAGGCCATTCCTACTATGCCTATATACGATCCCAATAATCTTGGAGGTTTCGGTGGAACTGAAGCTAATCTACAACGTGCCATATCTCTAAATGTAATTGGTGCAAATAATATGTTCCATAGCACTACTACTGTAGATAGAATGTTTTCGACCGGTTTCGCAGAATATACAATAGTCGATTTGCCTAATCATAAGTTAAATTATAAGTTAAATTTAAGTTATGACAGGACACAAGCGAGAGATTTTTCAGTATCCCCAGCGTTTAGATTGGGATTCTTCTTTAATGATGATAGATCTAGACTGACAGATGGACATAGAATTTTATCTACAGGATTAGTGGAAAACACATTCAACTATACGGGAACATTTGACAAACATAATTTAGATGTGCTGGTCGGTCAGATGTACCAAGAAGGTGGGGTGATCAACAGAAGTGGATATTCAGAAAATATAGATGTAGCTTTTCCTGTACTTGATAATGGTGTAAACAAGCAGGCAAGTGGTAATGAATTTAGAAATGCCATAGCTTCTTATCTAGGTAGAATTAACTATAGCTATGATGATAGATATTTGGTGACGGCTACCATGAGAAGGGATGGATCTTCCAGGTTTGCTCCTGCATATAGATATGGTAATTTCCCTTCAATAGCGGTCGGATGGAAATTACATAATGAACCATATATCAATATGCCTTCCTTTATTTCTGATCTTAAAGTCAGGGGAAGCTGGGGACAACTGGGAAATGCAAATATTGGGGATTACCTATATTTCGCTACTATAAATCCTAATGTGCTTTACAACTTTAATGGAGAAGTGGTAAGAGGCTCTATCCAGACTTCTCAGGTAGATCCCAATATTAGATGGGAAACCCGTGAAACTTCAAATTTCGGGTTTGATGCAACTTTATTTGATGGAAAAGTGGATATATCTGCCGAATATTATGATAGTAAAACTACAGACATACTTGTAGCAGTACCTATCCCAGCTTCCACTGGAGCTGCTGGAAGCCCGGTAACAAATGCTGGTAGTTTACGAAATTCAGGTTTTGAATTCCAGGCTACATACCGTAAGGTTACAGGAGAATTCACCTATGATATATCTGGTAATCTGACTACCTTAAGAAATGAAGTTTTGGCCTTGGGAGGTACTAATATTCCGATATTTGGGGCTGGTTCTAGGACTATTGTAGGCGAACCGATTGGTCACCATTTTGGACATAGAGCTATTGGTATTTTTCAGTCTCAGGAGGAAATCGATGCGCATGCATTCCAAAGTGCTGGTACCAGACCTGGCGATGTGAAATTTGAGGATGTTAATGGGGATGGAGTAATTGATTTTGCTGAGGACAGAGTGAATTTAGGCAGTGGACTGCCGACTTTATATTATGGTTTAAACTTTTCAGCTGCCTTTAGGAATTTTGACTTTACTTTATTTACTTCTGGAGCAGGTGGGTATTTGATTCACAGCAGACCGTATAGAGATATCATGTTGACGATGGATTTCACTAATCGTCATGAAGATATCTTACAAAGATGGACTCCAGAAAATCCAAGCACAACGCAACCTAGATTAGTAGCGGGTGATCCTAATCAAAATCAAAGAAATTCAGACAGAGAAGGTTGGTTACAGGATGGTACTCACTTAAGAATCCAAACTGTTTCTTTAGGATATACCTTTAATACTATAGGTAATCTATTGGACAACGTTCAGTCTCTTAGAGTGTATTTTACGGCTCAGAATCCTTATACTTTCCAGGCATATAAGGCATATAACCCTGATTTTACTTCTGGAGTTTTCAATCCTGGTTTTGATTTCGGATCATTTCCAAGACCTAGAACTTTGATGCTAGGACTTCAGGTAGCATTCTAAATATTATGTCGTAGACGTTTAACAAAGAAAGTCATGAAAAAATTAATATATATAATTTCATTAGGGTTGCTTTTTACCAATTGCGACTCGCAACTAGAATTAGCAAATCCAAATATACCCACCACAGGTACTTTCTGGGAAACAGAAGCTGATGCCCAGGCAGCGGTAAATTCAATTTATAACAGCTTGCTGATCGATGGGACATATATGAGGATGTTTCCAGCATTGATGGATGGCAGGGGTGATGATATTCAGGGAGATAGTCCTTGGCCAGATCTTATGTTGGTAGCGAATTTTACAATACCCACTCCAGCCGGGCCAATTGCTTGGGTGTGGGAAGCCCATTATCAAATGGTGTGGAGAGCCAATCAGGTTTTGGTCAATGTACCACCTATAGAAATGGATGAGGAACTTAAACAAAGAATCCTTGGACAGGCCCATTTCCTTAGAGGACTTGCCTATTTCAATCTTGCTAATTTCTACAAAGAAGTACCTTTAATCACTACAGTACCTGCCAATAGAGAAGAATTTTATCCCCAAACTGCATCTGAGGATGCTATATGGGATCAGATAATTGCTGATTTTCAGGCTGCCAAAGGCTTTTTGCCAATAAATTACCAAGCTGTAAATGGCCCGGACCGTGGTCACATCGGAAGGGCAACCAAAGGAGCTGCTACGGGTATGCTAGGGAAAGCCCTGGTATATAGACAGAGATGGTCTGAAGCTTCTACTGAATTTGCTGAACTGATAGGCGGCCAACATGGTAATTATGACCTTGTAGCTAATTACAGAGATAATTTTAGTCCATTTACCGAAAATAATGTTGAATCCTTATTCGAAGTGCAATTTGCTATGCCGGAGCAGGTGGGTGGATCTGAATTGAACTGGGGAGGTAATCCAAATGCCAATTGGACTCAAGTGTCTGCTCAGGCTGTAACGTATGCTGCCCGTGGATACGGATTTAATGATTTCTTGCCTACCAGAGCACTTTATGAGGATTTCCACAGAGAAAGAACCGTAGATGGCAGAAAAGATCCAAGATTATTGTCCACTATAGCATCCTATGAACCAGAAGATGGCGGCCTTAGACTCTATAATGATCTGTGGCCTTATGGACCGGATGAAATCTACCCAAGAAAATATACCAATGACGGATTTGGACCCAATGCAGAAGAGCAGTTTAGGTCCGGGATTAATTATAGAATTCTTCGATTTGCAGATATCCTTATGCTTCAGGCTGAAGCGCTGAATGAACTTGGAAGAACAAGTGAAGCATATCCGCTTATACAAAGAGTAAGGGCCAGGGTAAATCTGCCAGATCTGGCACAGGTAAGACCAAATATGACCCAACAGCAAATGAGAGATCAAATAGCTCATGAAAGAATGTTGGAATTTGCCATAGAAGGACAAAGAATCAATGACCTTATCAGGTGGGGTTGGTTCTATGATGCAGATAAATTGGCATATCTTCGAAACAGGGACAGCGAATTTCAAACCTGGACACCAGGCAATGAATATCTTCCTATACCTCAGGGAGAATTGGACACTAATCCAAACCTTTCACCTAATTCTGCCAATAATTAATAAAAATTATCCCAGGGCACTTTAAAATTAAAGCTTTAAAGGGATACTATATTACATACCTACTTAAGGTATCTTGTCTATCAAACCTATTATAAAGTGGAAGTGCTTAAATGCACTTTCACTTTATTACTCTAAATAACCCCAAGATGAAAAAGATACTACTATTATTCATACCCTTCTTTATACTACTATTTAGTATCCATGCCCAAGAGCCAGTCAAAGACGTACCGGCTCATGATCCTGTGATGATTAAAGAAGGAAATAAATATTATTTATTTACTACTGGTCGCGGGATATCTGTATGGAGTTCTGATGACATGAAGTCATGGACCCGTGAGGAGCAGGTTTTTAAAGAAGCGCCTACCTGGGCTTTAGATGTAGCACCGGATTTTAAAAATCATATCTGGGCTCCGGATATAATTTTTCATGAGGGTACATACTATTTATATTATTCGGTATCCTCTTTTGCCAAAAATACTTCTGCTATAGGTGTAACTATAAACAAGACTCTTGACTCCTCCTCACCTGACTATAATTGGCAAGATCAGGGTATAGTCATCCAAAGTGTGCCTGGAAGAGATTTGTGGAATGCGATAGATCCTCATATAATTAAGGACGATGATGGCACAGCGTGGATGAGTTATGGTTCGTTTTGGAATGGTTTAAAGCTAGTCAAATTATCCGATGACCTCCTTTCGGCGGAAATCGGACCAGAAGATTGGTTTACCATTGCCAGAAGGGAGAGGACTTTTACTCTCGATGATAGAGATCCCGGTGATGGTGCTGTAGAAGCTCCATTTATTTTCAGAAAAGATGGGACTTATTATCTTTTTGTTTCATTTGATTTATGCTGTAGAGGAGATAAAAGTACTTATAAGGTAGTGGTAGGAAGATCGGATACTGTCCAAGGTCCTTATTTGGATAGTGATGGAAAAAGCATGTTTGAAGGTGGAGGAACATTAGTAGTAGAAGGTGATAAAAACTGGTATGGAGTAGGTCATAATTCTACCTATACTTTTGAAGGTAAGGATTACCTTATTTTTCATGGATATGAAGCAGCCAACGAAGGTAGACCTAAGTTACTCATTCGTGAAATTACTTGGGATGAAAATGGCTGGCCAACAGTTAAACTTTAAGTTGTTAAACTCATTAAATTGGTATTAGATGAATATTAGATATATATATACTGGAATAGTATTGGCGAGTATTACATTGGCTATTCCAGAAAATGCTCAAGCCCAAAATGCCAGGATTAAAATTGATCTGGATAGGACTATAGGAGAAGTAGATGAGAAGATATACGGTAATTTTGTAGAGCACCTTGGCAGAAATGTCTACGGAGGTATTTACGATCCAGGCAATCCCTTATCAGATGAAAAAGGCTTTAGAAAAGATGTATTGGAAGCCGTTAAAGGTCTGAATGTTTCTTTAACAAGATATCCTGGAGGAAACTTTGTTTCGAATTATCATTGGCTTGACGGAGTAGGTCCTCGAGAAGATAGACCTACTAGGCTGGAATTGGCATGGAACAGACTAGAAACCAATGAATTTGGTACCAATGAATTTATGGAATATGCCGAATTGATGGGAACCAAACCATATTTTGCAGTAAATCTAGGCACAGGAACTATAGAAGAAGCCCGCCGATGGGTGGAATATACTAATGTAGCTTCAGGTCCAAAATATGCAGAATTAAGAAAAGAACATGGATATGCAGAACCCCATAATATTATTTACTGGAGTCTGGGTAATGAAATGGATGGACCCTGGCAAATGGGACAGATGAGTGCGGAAGATTATAGTAAAAAAGCAAGGGAAGCAGGCAAGTTAATGAAGTTAACTGATCCTAATATCAAATTAGTAGCTGCGGGCTCTTCAAATTTCCATCCAGGTTCCGATCCTATGGAGTGGAATAAGGTGGTTATCGATGAGCTAAAAAATGTGGTGGATTATCTAGCTCTCCATATGTATGTAGGTAATGTGGATGATGATTACTATTCCTTTGTGGCATCACCACTGGTTTTAGAACAGCGCACTAAACTGGTAAAGGGCCTATTAGATGAGGCCATGCACAGAGCAGATAGAGGAGACCGTGATCCTATATATATAGCATGGGATGAATATAATATCTGGTACAGATGGAGAACAGGAGATTCCATGACAGGAGAGAGAGCATTGGAAGAACGATATAATTTAGAAGACGCTTTAGTCATAGCCTCATTTCTCAATGCCTTCATAAGAAATGCTGATGTAGTAAAGATTGCTAATATGGCACAATTAGTAAATGTTATAGCTCCAATTTTTGCAGAGGAAGAGGGGATGTTTTTACAGACTATTTATCATCCTATGGCACTTTTTGCCAATCATGTATTTGGTACAGCACTGGATGTATTTGTGGATTCAGAAAAATATGATACCGGTGAATTCGCATTAGGAATGGGAGAGCAGCGTGCTGATCTCAAAGATGTTCCTTACCTTGATGTATCGGCTACTTATCATGGAGATGAGGTAATTATCAATGTGGTAAACAGACATAAAGATAAAGCCATAACAACTGACATATTAGCTCAAGAAGGTACTTTTACTGGAGATTTTGAAGTTTACGAAGTGAATGGACCGGATATCAAAGCAGAAAACGATTTTGGTAAAACGAATGTAGAAACCGTAAAGAAGAGTCTTAAAGGAAAAGGAGATAAAATTACCTATAGTTTTCCAGCTCATTCATATACCCTCATTAAGGCTAAAGTTAGAAGGTAGTCTTCCATGGTAAACATATAATAGTAACCACATGAAATTACTTAATTCTAAAAATAGTGTTTTTCTGTTGATATTATTTTCGCTCTTAATAGTAGTGGGATGTCAGGAAGATATTACGGAAGAAAATGGACCAACTCCTGTCATCCCCGACCCCGTAGAGGAAAAGCCTTTTGAACTGACAGACATCCGGGATTCGTATGGGGAAATTTCGTCTTTTCAATACACTGATCAGTGGGGGCCCTATAATGTTCATGATCCTTCTATTTTCAAAGATGGAGATTGGTTTTACAGTTATTCTACTGATGTAGCTTATGGACAGCCCCTTAGTCGTGTAGGCATTCAGATCAGGCGCTCCAGAGATCTAGTGAAATGGGATTTTGTAGGATGGGCATTAAATGGCAGACCAACCCAGGCCGTTAATTATATCAGAGGAAATGGAGTAGAACCTTTTGAAAATATATGGGCACCCTACATTATAAAAATAGGAGGTGAATATAGATTATACTACTCTCTATCTTCCGAAAGATTTAAGCTAAGTGCCACGGGTTTGTTAGTTTCAGATTCACCTGATGGCCCTTGGACAGAAAGAGGACTAGTAGTTACCTCTAATACCAATATCCCAATGACCAATGCCATTGATCCAGCAGTGGTTGTTGACAATGCAGGAGCACATTGGATGTATTACGGATCTGCTTTTGATGGAATATATGTAATGGAACTTGAGCCTGCCACAGGATTAGCCAAAACAACCAACGATAAAGGCGTCCGGATAGCACAACGTGGATTTACTGGGGACAGGATAAATGGAAATATTGAAGCTCCTGAGGTGATTTATAATGAAGCAACTGGTTTTTATTATCTGTTTTTGTCCTATGACTGGCTAGAAACAAAATACAATATTAGAGTAGGTAGATCTCAAAGTCCAACAGGCCCTTTTCTGGATTATAACGGAAACGACATGAATGATGAGCGTGACGATATACCTATGTTAGTGGCACCATATCAATTTCAGGGACATCCTGGTTGGCAAGGGGTAGCACATAATGCAGTGTTTCGAGATGAGGATGATTATTACATAGCTCACCAAGGAAGACCGGCCGCTGACCGGTTTTACATGATTATGCATGTAAGAAAACTTTACTGGACGGAAGACGGCTGGCCCTTGGCTTCTCCACAGAGATTTGCAAATTTGGAAAAAGAAGAAGTAACAGTGGAAGGAATAGCTGGCAATTGGGAACTAATAGTGTTAGATTACAGAGTAGTTCCTGGGTATGCAGATGAGCAATTTTTACCCGATTTACAAAGGGCCACGGATTTAGTATTAAATGCTGATGGAACTATAGGGGGCAATCCTGGTCAATCATGGACATATAATAATCCATGGCTTACCTTGACCCGTGGAGAAGGGCAAGTTCAAAAAGTTTATGTAGATAATGGATATGACTGGGAAAACCATAAACCTACAATCCTATTCAGCGGCTTAGATCATCGTGGAACGACAATCTGGGGAAAGAAAAAATAGAAAAGAAAAAAGATTTCGGATATAGGATAACCGATCATGTGACACGTTGAAAAAAATATAGATCCTGCTAAATTCCCTACAAGAAATTAAGATATTTAAATCAGTTAAAATTTTAGACATGAAAATATATCAAGCCATCTTCATCATATTAGGCATGATCAGTTTAAATGGGCTAAGTTATGGTCAGGTCCCTAATAAAACCCACTTATTTAATTTGGAAGATGTCAGGCTTTTGGAAAGTGATTTTCTGAAAGCACAGCAGACTGATATCAACTACATGATGGAAATGGATATGGACCGTTTACTGGCTCCATACATGTTAGAGGCGGGTTTGCCATGGGATGCTGAGAGATATACCAATTGGGAAAATACGGGGCTGGACGGACATATAGGGGGGCACTACCTTTCGGCCCTTTCTATGATGTATGCCTCTACTGGGAGGGTGGATCTGAAAGAGCGGCTGGACTATATGGTAGAAAAGCTTTCTCAGGCGCAGCAGGCCCATGGAGATGGATATCTAGCTGGTGTCCCAAATGGGAAGAAAATCTGGACTGAAATTAAAAACGGTAATATAAATGCTGAGAGTTTCTCACTAAACAACCATTGGGTTCCATTATATAATATTCATAAAATATTTGCTGGCTTAGCAGATGCTCATATAGACGGCGGAAGTGAGGAAGCTAAAGTGGTTTTGGATAAGTTGGGAAAATGGTTTTTAGATATCATAGCAGATCTATCTGAAGACCAACTTCAAAAAATGCTCGTGAGCGAGCATGGAGGATTTAATGAGATTTTTGCCATCATGTATGAAATTTATGATGACAAGGCTTACTTAGATGCAGCCAAGAAAATGTCCCACCAAGAGATTCTACAACCGCTTGAAAACAGTCAAGATAAGCTAAATGGGTACCATGCCAATACCCAAATTCCTAAAGTAATAGGCTATCAAAAAATAGGTTTAATAGAAGAAAAAGAAGATTGGAAATCAGCTTCGGTATTTTTTTGGGATAAGGTGGTCAATGAAAGGTCAGTGTCCATAGGTGGAAATAGCGTAAGAGAACATTTCCATCCCAAGGATGATTTTTCCGAAATGCTTTCCTCTAACCAAGGCCCTGAAACCTGCAATACCTATAATATGCTCAAGCTTACAGAGCTATTGTTTCAGGATAACCCCGAAGCCAGGTATGCGGATTATTATGAAAGAGCATTGTATAATCATATTTTATCTTCACAACACCCAGACGGTGGATTTGTATATTTCACGCCTATGCGTCCAAATCACTATAGAGTTTACTCCCAGCCCCACAAGGGATTTTGGTGCTGTGTGGGATCTGGGCTAGAAAATCATAGTAAATACGGCAAATTTATATATGCATATGATGAGGAAACTTTATATGTCAATTTATTTATACCCTCAGTACTCACTTGGGATGGAAAAGGAATTGAATTGACGCAGACTACAAATTTTCCTTTTGAAGAAAAAACTACTTTGACCCTAGCCATGGAGAAGGAGACCAATCTCGAATTAAAAATTAGGAAACCCCAATGGATCATTTCTTTAGAAAAAATTCAGGTAAATGTAAATGGCGAAAAGGTAGAATCCATCATTGAAGATGACTATATCACCCTTAAAAGATCTTGGAAGGATGGTGATAAGATTACTGTCGATCTACCTATGGCCTTACATAAAGAGTATTTACCCGATCAATCAGGATGGGCTTCTATACTTTATGGGCCAATAGTATTAGCTGCCGCTGACCGTGATGTAGAGTTACTTGACGGAATTTGGGCCGATGATAGCCGTATGGGTCATGTTGCTAGTGGAGAAATGAAACCTCTGAACACTGCAGACATTTACCTAGCAAGTGCAGATGATATTAAAGAACTCAAAAAGAATCCTGATGGAACACTTACTTTTAATTTTTCTGATCAAATCAGTTCTATTAAAAATGAGGCTATTTATTTAGAGCCTTTTTATAAAATTCATGAAGCCAGGTACCAGTTGTATTTCCCTGTAGTAGATAATAAAGAAGCCATATCTTCTAGGAGAGCAAGTCTCTCCCAAAAGGATGAAGTATTTCGAAAATTGGCTTCACGCACTGTGGATGAAATAGCATTGGGTGAGCAGCAGCCCGAGTCCGATCATTTTTATCGTAGTGGTAAGACCAAATACGGTAATATTGATGGTTTCTTTTGGAGATCTCCGGAAGATTGGATGACCTATCAGCTTCGTAATAAAGATAAAAATGCTGAAGAACTACAGCTGACATTTATCCCTGAGGAAGCTAATACTAAAGTGGAAGTATATATAAATGACAATTTATTAGTGGAGGAAGAATTAAGTAAAACTGCTGATAAAGCTCCATTTACAAAAACCTATCCCTTAACCCAAGAAATAAAAGATTCGGAGTTATTAGAGATAAAGTTTAAAGTAGTAGAAAATACCTCAGCTCCTAAAATAAATCATATCAGATTACTGAAAAGCAATAAATAATGAGTATTAAATCAATATTTAAAATTGCACTTAATTTTTGTATTAGTGGACTGGTTGTTCTGCTCAGCAGCTGTGCGGCTAAGTTTCCAGATATGCAGATAGCTAGTCCGGATAAAAATACAGTAGTGGGCATTTTTTTAGAAAATGGTAAAGCATCGTATAATTTAAATTATAATGGTAAATCGGTATTATTGAATTCTCAGCTGGGTCTCGAGTTGGAAGGGATAGATTTTTCTGATGGTTTAAAGTTGCTAAGTATATCGGAGATCAATTCTGTAAATGAAGAGTATACACTAATTCATGGTAAACAAAAAGATCACCAGTATATCGCCAACGAAAAGGTTTTTACATTTGTAAACGAAGAGGACCAAAAGATTGACATTACTTTTAGACTTTCAGACAATGGTGTTGCTTTTAGGTATAGTATTCCTAAATGGACAGGATCATCCGCCATCCTAAATGATGAACATACCAGTTTTAGATTTCCAGAGACAACTAAAGCTTGGATGCAACCTATGTCGGATCCAAAGACCGGATGGGAGCGTACAAATCCTTCTTATGAAGAGGAATATAGTATGAATATAGCAGTGGGTACTCCATCACCTATAGCCTCAGGCTGGGTTTATCCGGCGCTCTTTCAAGTAGATGATACTTGGGTATTGATCTCCGAAACTGGTGTAAAGGCAAATAACACAGGAAGCAGACTGGCAGCAGATTCACCTGGAGGGAATTATAAAATTGCCTATCCGTCTGACCAAGAAGGAATTTTTGAGGGGGAGGTATTATCTAAAGTTGGTGCAGAGTGGGAAGGTCCATGGAGAATTATAGCCGTAGGGAATCTAAAAAACATAGTGGAATCTACTTTGGGAACTGACCTTGCTGATCCGGAAAAAATTAAAAATACGGCTTTCGTCATTCCTGGTGCCGCCTCTTGGAGCTGGGCTTTGGGAAAGGATGACTCGATCATAGAGGAGGTGCAGCGAAGCTATATTGATTATGCTTCAAATATGAACTGGGAGTATAGCCTCATAGATGTCAATTGGGATGTAAATATTGGCTATGACAGGATTGAAGAATTGGTTAAATACGCAGCAGAAAAAAATGTAGGTTTATGGCTCTGGTATAATTCTGCAGGGGATTGGAATACTGCTCCTTACACTCCTCGAAATGCCTTACTGAAAAGTGATGACCGAAAAAAAGAATTTAAACGCATCAGTGATATGGGAATCAAAGGTGTGAAAATAGATTTCTTTGGAGGCGATGGGCAAAGTGTTATGAAGTACTATCATGATATACTCTCAGATGCAGCAGAAGCTAAATTGATGGTTAATTTTCATGGGAGTACCTTACCTAGGGGATGGCATAGGACCTATCCCAATCTTATGACAGCTGAAGCGGTAAAAGGATTTGAGATGATTAGTTTTGATCAGGCATTTGCTGACCGAGCTCCACGTCATATGACCATGCTTCCTTTTACAAGAAATGTTTATGACCCCATGGATTTTACCCCTATGGTGTTGGATTCTATTCCGGATATTGAAAGAAGATCTACTCATGCATTCGAACTAGCACTGTCCGTTCTTTATTATTCAGGGGTTCAGCATTTTGCAGAATCTCCAGAGGGAATGCAAAAACAGCCTAGAGAAGTAATTAATTTTTTACAAAATTTACCTTCTTCTTGGGAAGAGATCAAATTTATAGAGGGTTATCCGGGAGAGTATGTAGTGCTGGCCAGAAGGAGCGGGAGCGAATGGTATCTGGCAGGTATTAATGGTTCTGACCAAGAGAAGCTTTTAAATATCGATCTTACACCTTTCCAAAAAAATGGCAATACATTAAAAATTATCCAAGATAGTCCAGACAACCAAGTATTTGAAATTCAGAATTTATCAACAAGTTCTACCGTAGATGTCAAGGTAGGCAGTCATTCAGGTTTTATCATTCATATAAATAATAACGATTAAATTTATGATCAATTTAAGGAAGCAATTCTTGCTGGCGACAGTACTGATCGCAGCCATTTTCTCGGCCAATGCCCAAACGAACAGGCTCATTATTAATGCCGACCAAGGGGAAATTACCATTAACAAACATATTTATGGTCACTTTGCCGAGCATCTTGGTACAGGTATTTATGGTGGAATCTGGGTTGGAAAAGACTCTGAGATAGCCAATCAGGATGGTTATAGAAGTGATGTGCTTCAGGCACTGATAGATTTGGAAATTCCAAACCTACGCTGGCCCGGTGGCTGTTTTGCGGATGAATATCACTGGACTGATGGTATAGGAGAAGATAGGCCTACGATGGTAAATACCCACTGGGGCGGTGTGACCGAAGATAATAGCTTTGGTACACATGAATTTCTTAACCTATGTGAGAAGATAGGTACGGTGCCATATATTACGGGAAACGTAGGTAGTGGATCAGTAGATGAAATGAGCAAATGGATCGAATACATCAACTTTGATGGCGTTAGTCCTATGGCTAAGCTCCGAGAGAAAAATGGTAGGCAAGAACCGTGGAATATAGAATATTGGGGTGTAGGAAATGAAAGCTGGGGTTGTGGAGGAAATATGACTCCAGAGTATTATGCCAATGAATATAGAAGGTATGCGACCTTTGCACGTGACTATGGTGGGAACCAGCTATTTAAAATAGCCGGTGGTGCCAATGATTGGGATTTTAGATGGACTGAAGTCCTGATGAGAGACATTCCTTTAAGAATGATGGATGGGCTATCTTTGCATTATTATACGGTTCCGGGTAATTTCCAAAATAAGAAGTCTGCTACAGAATTTTCCAAAAAGGATTATTTGGAAACGCTGATCAAAGCAGAAAAAATGGATGAGCTGATCACCAAGCATGGCACCATCATGGATAAATTTGATCCTGATAAAAAAGTAAAATTAATAATAGATGAGTGGGGAA
The DNA here is from genome assembly GCA_035461405.1 of Anditalea sp. Classification (GTDB taxonomy): domain Bacteria; phylum Bacteroidota; class Bacteroidia; order Cytophagales; family Cyclobacteriaceae; genus Anditalea. The sequence goes on along the minus strand of DATHVH010000041.1, from coordinate 7,129 downwards.
CATGGTATTTACCTACACCTGGATCCAATCCTGGTTTTCTTCAGCAGCAGAACACTTTAAGAGATGCTCTGGTAGCCGGAATTACACTGAATGTATTTAATAAGCATGCGGACAGAGTCCATATGGCGAATTTAGCTCAGACCGTAAATGTATTGCAGGCTATCATCCTTACAGAAGGTGACCAGATGCTATTGACTCCTACTTACCACGTATTTGATCTATATAAGCCTCATAAGGATGCTAAATTAATTCCACACCAATTAATTTCAGAAAAAATCAAAATCGATGAACTGGAAGCTGAAGCATTACATGTGAGTACTTCGCGTTCTGACGATGGTATGGTGAATATCAGTATAGTAAACATAAATCCTGATAAGGAAATTACTTTAGACTGTGTATTAAGGGGAATTAAAGGAAAAAACATTACAGGTAGAGTAGTCACTACAGATGCCATGGATGCTTATAATACTTTTGATAATAAAGAAAGAGTAGGTATTAAAGATTTCAAAAACTTTAATTTGAAAGGTGAAAACCTACAGGTAAAAGTACCGTCCAAATCAGTTTTGATGTTACGGGTGGCTGAATAAAATTATAAATAAAGAACCATATACAAATGGATAATAAAACATATGTAATAGGATTGGACTATGGGTCAGATTCTGTGCGGTCTGTTCTGGTAGATACTGCAAATGGCCACTGTTTGGCAAGTAAGGTTTTCTACTATCCACAGTGGAAAGTGGGTAAATATTGTAATCCAGTCAAAAATCAATTCAGACAGCATCCTGCAGATCACCTGGAGGGTTTGGAAGAAACAATTAAAGGAGTCCTGGCAGAGTCAAAAGTAGATTCCTCTCAAGTAAAAGCTATTTGTGTAGATACTACCGGTTCTTCTCCACTTCCAGTGGATGAAAAAGGTGAATCATTGGCATTTGATCCCCAATTTAAGGATAACCCAAATGCCATGATGATCTTATGGAAAGACCATACATCAATAAAAGAAGCTGATGAAATAAATGAGGTAGCCAAAAACTGGGGTGGCGAAGACTATACTAAGTATGAGGGTGGAATTTATTCTTCCGAATGGTTTTGGTCAAAGATTCTGCACATTGCTAGAGTAGATCCGGAAGTAGCTGCAAAAGCCTATTCGTGGATGGAGCATTGTGACTATATTACCAGTCAACTGATAGGTAATGAAGATCCGTTGACCTTGAAGAGAAGCCGCTGTGCAGCTGGACATAAAGCCTTATGGCATGAGAGCTGGGGAGGTCTTCCACCCAAAGAATTCTTAGGAAAATTCGATCCTTATTTGGCAGATCTGCGAGATAGATTATACACTGAAACCTATACGTCAGATGAGGCAGCAGGAAATCTATCTGCTAAATGGGCTGAAAAATTAGGATTGAGTGAAGATGTACTAGTAGCAGTAGGTACCTTTGATGCACATGCAGGAGCTATAGGTGGCGAGGTGGCCGAAAATACTTTAGTTAAAGTAATGGGTACTTCTACCTGTGATATCATGGTAGCTTCCAGAGATAACTTGGGCGATAGCTTGGTGAAAGGTATCTGCGGACAGGTAGATGGCTCGGTAATACCAGGAACTATAGGGCTGGAAGCAGGGCAATCTGGTTTTGGTGATGTATTAGCATGGTTTAGAGATCTCATAGCTAAGCCAGCCACCGAAATTATCAAATCCAGTGACCATATCGATGATAACCAAAAAGATAATTTAATAGTAGAAATTGAGGATAGAACTATACTAAACCTATCTGAAAAAGCTTCAAAAATTCCTGTAGAGGAATCTTCCATAGTAGCGTTGGATTGGATCAATGGCAGACGAACGCCTGATGCCAACCAAGCACTGAAAGGTGCAATTATGGGATTGAGTATGGGTTCTGATGCAGCTAGGGTTTTCAAATCTCTGGTGGAGGCTATTTGCTTTGGTTCTAAAAAGATCGTGGATAGATTTGAATCTGAGGGTGTAAGGATAGATAATGTGATAGGAATGGGCGGTGTCGCTAAAAAATCCGATCTTGTGATGCAGACCTTGGCCGATGTATTAAATAAGCCTATCAAGGTGGCTACATCAGAGCAGGCTCCTGCGCTGGGGGCAGCTATGTATGCGGCCGTAGTAAGTGGAGTATATCCTGATACACAGTCAGCTATCAAAGGAATGTCAAACGGTTTTGATAAGGAGTATCAGCCAATAGAAAATAATGTAAGGATTTACGAGAAGTTATACGAGCAGTATAATGGTTTCGGAGATTTTGTAGTCGAAAACACAAAGAAAGTAGCAGAACATGAGCAAATACATTGAATTAAAAAGAGAATGTTACGAAGCTAATATGGAGTTGCCGGAATTAGACCTGGTGGTATATACTTTTGGTAATGTGAGTGCGGTGGATAGAGATAATGGTGTCTTTGCCATCAAGCCTAGTGGAGTTCCTTATGCCTTACTGAAGGCTGAAGATATAGTGATTTTAGATTTTGAAAATCAAGTGATTGAAGGTAATATGAGGCCTTCTTCTGATACTAAAACGCACGCTTTACTTTATAAGCATTGGGAGGAAATAGGTGGTATTGCTCATACTCATTCTACCTATGCAGTAGCCTGGGCCCAGTCTCAACTGGATATTCCTATTTTCGGAACTACACATGCCGACCATACTACATTTGACATACCTTGTGCTCCGCCCATGTCGGATGAATTAATACAGGGTGATTATGAGCACATGACTGGTCAGCAGATTTTTGATTGCTTTACTGAAAAAGGGTTTTCCTACCAAGAGATGGAAATGGTCCTTATCGGTAATCATGGGCCATTTACATGGGGGAAAAATGCTGCTAAAGCGGTATATAACAGTAAGGTGTTGGAAGAATTAGCTAAAATGGCTTATCTTACCCTGCAAATTAATCCTAATGCCCCTAGATTAAAAGATGCTTTGATTAAAAAGCATTATGATAGAAAACATGGAGCAAATTCTTACTATGGTCAATCTTGATTTTTAACTAACTTATATATGAGCAAATTTGGATTCCTGGCATTGGTTTGCCTTATGTTTTGGTCCTGTGGAACCGATAGTGGTACTACTGAAAACGAAACTGAAAATGAAAAAACTATTTCTATGATAAAAACTGAAACCATCAAAGGACAAGAAGTACAGACTTTTGAGCTGAAAAATAGCAATGGAACAACTGTTCACCTTACTAATTATGGCGCGATAGTAACCAAATTGCTGGTAGCTGATAAGGATGGAAATCTAGAAAATATAGTAATGGGTTTTGACAATGTCAGTCAATACCAGCAAAACGGATCTTACTTCGGTGCAAGTGTAGGCAGATACGCAAATAGAATAGCCAGAGGACAATTCTCTTTAGATGGGGAAGATTATCAACTTACTACAAATGATGGGCAGAACCACCTTCACGGAGGTAAAGAAGGCTTTAATGAAGTAGTCTGGAATGCTGAAACTTTTGAAAACAACAATGGTAGAGGTGTTCGAATGACTTATGTAAGCCCAGATGGAGAAGAAGGATTTCCAGGTGAATTAACAGCCACTGCTACTTTTACACTGGATGATAATGATGTGCTTACTATTCTGTATGAAGCAAATACTGATAAAAAGACAATAGTGAATTTAACGCATCATGGCTATTTCAATCTTAGCGCTATGAAAGAGGATATACTTGGCCATGAGTTGACTATCTATGGAGACCACTATACTCCGGTGGACGAAACATTAATCCCTACAGGTGAAATAGTAGAGGTGAAAGATACCCCTTTTGACTTTAGTACTGCCCATAAGATTGGTGAAAGAATAGATCAAGTAGAAGGCGGCTATGACCATAATTATGTGATCACTAAGGAATATACCGGGAACCTTAAAAAGCAGGCAGAACTATATCACAGTGCTTCTGGAAGAGTATTAGAAGTTCATTCGGATGCGCCGGGAATTCAGTTTTACTCAGGTAATTTCCTAAATGGTGCAAAAGGTACCGATGGAAACATCTATAATATACATACTGGATTATGTTTAGAGCCACAGCTCTTTCCCGACTCTCCTAATCAGCCTAATTTCCCTTCAGCTACTCTTGAGCCAGGCGAAACATATTCTCATAAGATAGAGCTTCACTTCAAAACCAGATAAAACTATATCTTTGAGATTGAGGTCAATGAATGAAAAAAGGAGCGGATACCGCTCCTTTTTAATTTATATAGTTTCCTCATACAAACACATACCCTACTTTTAAAAGTAAAATCAATATCTTTCGTCATTTAGCTCCCGTTTTTAGCCCTTTTTTTCATCAGGCATTGAACTCCCGGAATCCCTCAGAACGATTCCGGTAACGTAAAATAAAACGTACTGCCTTGGCCAGGAGCTGAAGTCACACCTATTCTACCCCCATGCTTTTCCACTATTCTTTTACAGGCAGATAAACCTATACCAGTGCCCGCTATATCATCATGTGAATGGAGACGTTCCATAAATTGGAATATTTTCTTATCATGTTTTTGGTCGAAACCTATGCCATTGTCTTTGATATATATAGAATAATAATCTCTTATTTTTTCGCAGCTTACATGAATAACAGGTGTATCCGTTTTTTTTCTATATTTAATAGCATTGGAGAAAAAATTAAGAAATAGCCTTATAAATTGGGTTTTTGAACCTTTTATTATAGGAAGATCTGAAATATTAAATTCTGCTCCATTTTTTTTAATCTCATCATCCAACATTTCTATAGCTAATACGCAAACTTCTTCCAGTGAAAAAGACTCCGATTCAGAACTACTTCCATCCAACTTTGAGTACTCCAACAAGTCATAAATCATCGTTCGCATCCGATTTGCATTGTTTTCTATAACAGAAAATAATTCAACCGTTTCTTCATGCTGGATAAGATTTTTCAATTTAATAAGGTAGACTGCACTTGCTATATTGTTTAGCGGAGCCTGTAAATCATGAGAAGCGGTGTAGGCAAAGTGCTCCAGTTCCTCATTAATTTGAATTAGCCGTTTATTGGTATCTTCCGCTTCTTTTCGGGCTTTGAGGAGTTCTTTTTCATACATCTTTCGTTGAGAAATGTCGATGATCGAAAGCCTATAAATTGTATGCTCAGGATTTACTTGTACTTTGGTGCCGTTTATTAAAACAGGTACCACCGTCTTATTTTTTCCTTTAAGTTCTATATTTATTTCTCTTACCTCTCCCTGCATCTGGAGTAAAGGCATCATATGCGTCTCAAAATACATCTTACCACCTATGGCCAATAGGTCCTGAAAGGACTTACTATTAATTACTTCTTTTCTAGTAAAATTTAGCCACGTGAGTAGCGTATTATTGATATTTACTATTTCTCCATCCGCTTGCATGGATAGGTATCCACATGGAGCATTTTGAAATAAGTCTTCGCTATGTTCAGTATATTTTGCCTTCAATTGTAATTTTCAATATAAGATTTTAACGCCTCTATAGTTTGCTGAGGCGCAGTAAGGTGGGGGCAGTGGCCAGTTACTTCTAGCTGCAGGTAGCTTCCGTTTTGAACTTTACCGGAAACATATTGGCCTACTTTAACCGGTGCTATTACATCTGGATGGCACTGTATGATAAGTGATGGTGTAGATACATTTGGAAGATCCTGGCGGTTATCACCAAGGAATGTTACTTTAGCAAAGTGTTTGGCTATAGCAGGGTTCATCCTACAGAAGCTATTTTTCAGTTCTTCAGCAAATTCAGGTTTTTCGGGATTACCTACTATAACAGGTGTAATATAGCTAGACCAGCCTAGATAGTTGCTTTCCAGTGTGTCGATAAGTTCATCGATATCCTGCTGGGAAAATCCTCCGTAGTAATCCTCATCATTAATATAACAGGGTGAAGGACCTATCATTATCAGTTGTTTGAAAAGATCCGGTCGATAGGCGGAAGCAAGTGCTCCGATCATACTGCTGACAGAGTGCCCTACAAAAATAATATCTTTAAGGCCTAGATCTTCACACACTTCGATAATATCATCCACATATCCTTTAAGCGTATTATATTTATCAAACCTGTATTCCTTTTCATCAGATCTGCCGGATCCAACATGGTCAAACAGAATAATGTCATAAGCTGCCTCAAAAGCCGGTGTAATGAATCTCCACATATTTTGATCACAACCATAACCGTGGGCAAACATAATAGTCTGATTCCCTGATCCTAATCGGTTTATATTATTCCTAACTTTTATATCTTTGACCATAAAACTTTTCACCTATAAAAAACCTGTTCAGAAAATTTAAATTTAACATATTATTTGACACTATTTTTAAAATCTCTTAGAAGAAGGATAAAAAAAATTTAAATAAATCTATAAATGTTTATTCGCAATTCAATTGCGATTTTTATGAGTCAATCCACGTTCTCCAATTACCCCCGCTTACCATAAACTTCTTAACTTTATTCCACAGTTCAACCCACATCCGGCATCGGTCATCCAGCATCATCTTAAACGATATTTACTTCCGTCTCCGGTCTACCGTTCATGTAAGTTTCATTCCGTTTCGGTCTCTCCAACTTCTGTAAAATGGAGATTTTCTCTACTTAATTATTCGAAGAGGTATCTGAAAAGTTTTCAAAACATCAACTTCAGATCCTTTAAGTTTTCTTTTCACACAGCTTCTCCAGTCACTCGTCAATTTTGACACAGGCTCGTGTCTTCGGTCTTTTTTCCTTCTTACTTCTCACTTCTTACCTAATATACCATCCGACATCATTACTTACCAAGTCCAACTTCCCCCACCTTACTTCAGCATTTGATATTAAATTCCTTAGATTTGTCTATGATGAAAACAAAAAGAATAATTTATTTTTTTGCCGGTTTTGTACTTATAGTAATAATTTATATTGCAAAGGAATCTTTTACTCAACCAAATGTAGGTGATCTAGAGGGCCGATATACAGAGCATGCACACTATCGCAATGAAAACAATACTGGTCCTATAATTCGCTTATATGCCGTCAGCACTCCGGATACTCTCTGGCAGGAAATGGAGGTCTATGGGAACATGATGCCCCATTCAAAATATGGTAATACAAAAGTATATTTTTTCAAAGAAGGAACTGATATCCCAGATAATATTCGGCCGGAA
>DATHVH010000040.1:0-5748 GCA_035461405.1 Anditalea sp. | reverse complement strand
CAATCTGAAGACTTCGCTTTATTTACAAAACGGTGAAGGAAAATTCACATATGTAGATCTCCCCATAGAGGCCCAATACAGCCAAGTGCATAGCATATATATAACGGAGCAACAGAAGAGTGGTGATAAATATATGCTCTTAGCTGGAAACTCTAGTAGCGGAAGGTTGCGGATAGGCAGAATGGACGCTAACTATGGAGCTGTATTTCATATCAATAGAAATGGGGAAATTCGTTATATTCCCCAACATAAATCTGGGTTGAATTTAATAGGGGATACCCGAAATATTGTTAATTTAGAAAATAACCGATTTTTGTTTAACGTTGTTGGAAAGGGGGTGGAGGTTTATGATTTACTTTAAAAATTTTCAAAAATATATAGCCTTATCAGCAAAATTAGGATTTGGGACTATAGTAATACTGATGATGACCATCTTCTATTCCTGTAATTCACAAGAACCCGAGCCTATTTTGTCCCAGGAGATAGCAGAAGTGATAGATCAGGTGACTGAGATCATGGTTCATGATGTTACCAATCCTCCTCTGGCAGCTAGATTTTATTCTTATATCTGTTTGGCAGGGATGGAAGCCATTAGGCCTGGAGATGATTCCCTTTCTGCTTTGATGGCAAATATTAATGGCTACATCTCGGATACGGAAATAATAAATCCCAATATCGATCCAAGAATGAGTGCCATCTTTGCTATGCTTCATACCGCTAAAAAACTGCAGCCTTCAGGATATGAACATCAGGCTAATATTGATGCATTTTTAAATAAAATGCACGAAAGAGGGTTTTCAAAAAATGTGATTGCCCAATCTCAGCTACATGGTGAAACCATAAGCAATAATGTGATGGCTTATGCTCTTCAAGATAATTATAATAAAACCTCCAACCGGCCTCGTTATACTCCAAAGAAAATAGAAGGAAACTGGTATCCTACACCTCCAGGGTATTTCCCTCCCGTAGAGCCATATTTTAATACTTTACGACCTTTCTTTTTGGATTCCGCCACACAGTTTATTCCCAATCAGCCCGCGGCATTTTCTACCCAAACGGATTCTGAGTTTTTTAAAATGATGAATGAAGTTTATCAACAAGAGCTTACTGATGATAAAAGATTTATTGCCGCATTTTGGGATTGTAATCCTTTTGCGCTGGAAGATAATGGACACCTGATGATTGGATTGAAAAAAATATCTCCTGGTGCTCATTGGATGGGAATAGCCAACATTGCCATTAAAGATAGTGCCTTAGATTTTGAAAAAGCAATGGAAATTAATGGGATACTGGCTATGACACTTAATGATGCCTTTATTGCCTGCTGGGATGAGAAGTATAGAAGTGACAGGATTCGACCTGAAACAGCTATAAGAAAATATATTGACCCGAAGTATAGACCACTACTCCAGACGCCACCTTTTCCTGAATACCTAAGTGGTCATTCGGTAGCATCTACCGCATCATCCATAGTGCTGAGTCACTATTTTGGAGAGCATTTCGCCTATACAGATACGGTAGAGGTAAAATATGGATTAGAGCCTAGAAAATTTGAATCTTTTGCTCAGGCAGCCCAAGAAGCAGCCATCTCAAGACTATATGGAGGTATTCATTATATGGATGCTATAGTAGAGGGGCAGGTTCAGGGTAAAAAGGTAGGGGAGTGGACACTTCAAAAGATTCAGCAACCCCAGATAAATCTTCATCTCACACAAACCAAAGAAGAATAATAATAGCAATTATCGACTGCCCATGATCAAATTAAAAATCACGTCCATTATATTGGTTCTTCTACTAGTAGCCTTTACGTCAGGTTCAAATGATGAATTTGTCAGATATACCCAGACTATTCCTGATGCGGAGGTGACATTTGATATGGTACCTATACCGGGAGGGAGTTTTATGATGGGCAGCGAAGAAGGTGAAGAAGATGAAAATCCCCCGCACGAGGTGGAAATTTCTCCCTTTTGGATGGGGACCCATGAAGTGACCTGGGATATCTTTGAAATGTTTTTAGATAAAAACTATGAAGAAGCCATAGCCTCCAAACCTTTGCCGCCAGGGGTAGACGGTCTTACTCGCCCAAGTATCCCATATTTGGATATGACGTTTGGGATGGGCAAAGAAAATAAACCAGCCATTGGAATGACGCAATATGGCGCCATACAATTTTGTAAATGGCTATACTTGAAGACAGGAGTTTTTTATCGTTTGCCTACAGAAGCTGAATGGGAGTATGCCAGTAAGGCGGGTTCCGATGAAACTTACTTCTTTGGCAGAGACCAATCGCTTTTGGATGAGTATGCATGGTTTGCGGACAACAGTGAAGGAGAGACGCATGCAGTGGGTATGAAAAAACCCAATCCATGGGGACTTTACGATATTTTGGGCAATGTAATGGAATGGACATCGGAGCAGTATGATGCCAATATATATGAACAAAGGGCAGCTGGACCATCAAAGGATCCAAAGCTGGAAACAACTGTATTGTATCCAGGAGCCATACGTGGGGGAAGCTATATTAGTGAAGCAGAAGAACTCCGTCCGACCAAAAGATTTGCTTCTACACCTGAGTGGAAAAGGATTGATCCGCAGATACCGAAAAGTCAGTGGTGGTTTCCGGAAGCGCCTTTTCTGGGTCTCCGTCTGGTGAGGCCTCAGCAAACCCCAAGCATGGATGAGATCAACCAATACTATGACAAATTACCGATATCAGACTATTAAACTTTTAACCATATACTCATGAATAACCTATCCAATAATCCCAGGAGAAATTTCCTCAAAGCCTCCGCCTTAGTGACCGGAGGCTTAATGTTAAATCCATTTTCTCTGCCCGGAGCTTATGCCGCAGGAAGTGATGAAATCAAGCTAGCCGTAATAGGCTGTGGCGGAAGAGGTACAGGAGCTGTCTTCCAAGCATTGGAAACTGGCCACAATATCAGGCTTGTAGCCATGGCGGATGCCTTTCGGGACAGAATAGACAAAAGCTACGAGCCTATGTTAAACAAATACGGCAAAGACAAAATAGATGTGCCTGATGAGAGAAAATTCGTCGGATTTGAAGGATATAAAGAAGCTATCAAGTTAGCTGATGTAGTAATCCTGGCAGCACCTCCAGGTTTTCGCCCGGATCATTTCGAGGAGTCAGTCAAACAGGGTAAACAGATATTTATGGAAAAGCCTGTCGCTACTGATGCTATGGGCATAAGGAGAGTTTTGGCCTCTGCTGAAGAAGCAAAAAGGAAAAAGCTGAATGTAGTAGTAGGATTACAACGGCACTATCAGGATAATTATAAGGAAACCATTAAAAGGGTAAATGACGGAGCTATTGGAGATATAGTGGGAGGACAAGTTTATTGGAATGATGGAGGAGTATGGGTAAATGCCAGGCAGGAAGGGCAGACTGAGATGGAATACCAAATGAGAAACTGGTATTATTTTAACTGGCTATGTGGGGACCATATCACAGAACAGCACGTACATAATATTGATATCGCCAACTGGGTAAAAGGTGGATATCCGGTCAAAGCAGAAGGAACTGGAGGGCGTATGGTTAGAACAGGAAAGGACCACGGGGAGATTTTTGATCATCACAGCATCACATTCACCTATGATGACGGCACTACCATATTCAGTGAATGCCGTCATTTCCCTGGAGCCCATAATAGAGTAGATGAATCCTTTCAGGGTACCAATGGAAGGGTATACCTCAGTGCAGGTAATCACGGTATAATCACCGATAGGAAAGGAAATAATCTTTATAATCACAATAGAGATAAAAACCCCAATCCTTATCAAGTAGAGCATGACGAACTTTTTGATGCCATAGTCAAGGGTGAATATAGGTATGCTGATGCAGAAAATGCTGCCAAAAGTACCATGACTTCTATCATGGGTCGATATGCTACCTATTCTGGAAAGCCAGTAAGCTGGGATGAGGCATTGAATTCCAATGTAAATCTGATGCCAGAAAAACTTGCATGGGATGCTATGCCAAAAGTTTTGCCTAATGAAGACGGTTATTATCCATATGCTATCCCAGGTAAAACAAAAGTAATTTAATGATGGAAAGAAGAAAATTCATTCGAAATATAGGGTTAGGTGGATTAGCATCTGCTTTTGTAGGCGCTGGCACCATTCCGGCATATGGGATTTCTCAAGAAAGGAAAGCCGATACCTTTAATTTAGATTATGCGCCCCATTTTGGTATGTTTAAGGCTCATGCAGGTGATGATCTGGTGGACCAATTAAAATTTATGGCTGACCAAGGCTTCCGCTCTTTAGAGGATAATGGACTACTGGGAAGATCAGTAGCAGATCAGGAAAAGATTGGCAAGACACTGGATCAGCTGGGTATGAGAATGGGAGTATTTGTCATAGATGGAGGGGATAACTGGAAGACTTCCCTCACCACAGGAAAAGATGAATTCATTAAGACTTTTGTAGATACCTGCAAAAAATCAGTTGAGGTAGCTAAAAGAGTAAATGCCCAGTGGGCGACTGTAGTTCCTGGATTTTATGAAAGAAAGCTTCCTATAGGAATCCAGACTGGAAATGTCATCGAAGCATTAAAGCGGGGAGCTGAAGTTCTTGAGCCGCACGGGCTGATTATGGTATTGGAGCCGCTTAGTGATACTCCTGATCTATTCCTGAGATATTCAGACCAGTCATATTCCATCTGTAAGGCAGTTGGCAGCCCCTCGTGTAAGATTTTATACGATGCCTATCACATGCAAAGAAATGAAGGCAATCTTATCGCCAGTATGGAAAACGCCTGGGATGAGATCGTTTATTTCCAGATCGGAGATAATCCTGGCAGAAAAGAACCCGGCACCGGTGAAATAAATTATCTTAACGTCTTTAAATATTTACACGACAAAGGTTTCAAAGGAGTAGCTGGCATGGAACACGGCAATGCCAAGCCAGGAAAAGAAGGTGAACTTGCTCTTATTGAAGCTTATAGAAAAGCGGATAATTTTAGGGTGTAGAATAGATTAAAAAAGGACGGAAGACCGGAGACCGAAGACGGAAGTAAGTACGAAGTTGGAAGTACGAAGTACGACGCTCAACAACCTGTAAGAAGTAAAAAGTAGGAAGTTAGAAGAAGGTTCAAATTTAGGCGGAAGAAAAGGTAGTGAGAAGTTAGAAGAAAAGGAGCGGAGACTAAATAAAAATAATTTCGATGTCGGATAGCTATTGGGAGAATGATGCCAATCTACCGATAGGTTGAAATGATGAATATTGATTACGATAGCTATAGGGAGTAGTGAAAAAAGTGTCAAGTAAGATTAGGACGTGACTTACCTAGTAGAAAATATACTTTGTATAAAGTGTGGGAAAATAAAAAAGGCCAGGAGAATTCCTGGTCTTTAATGTCACTACATAATATGAAAGCCCCGAAAAGCATGCAACTGAGGTATGAATCGGGAGGTGTAATATCAAATCGAGGGGGTGAAATCCCTCGACTTGACAACCTAAATAACTCAAGCCCTGAACAGGCGTAAAAAAATCCTCGATTAATACCAGTTGGAACAAGCCTCCCCTTTAGGGCATCGAGTGGTAGGGTGAGGATTTCCAAAACTGTCGTCAGTCGAACGTGGTCCCTTACAGCTTTTCCTTTATGAAATTCGTCATCATATTATACAGGTGCCAAGAAGTATTTCCTCCTGAGATACCGTGGCTTCTGTTTGGATAATAAAATGCATCAAACTGTTTATCAGCCTTGATAAGGGCGTCTACTAGATCCAC
>DATHVH010000039.1:0-2981 GCA_035461405.1 Anditalea sp. | reverse complement strand
AACCAATATGTTTAAACCTGTCAAAACTGGCTATTTTATCTTCAAATGCATAAAGAGAAGATATTTGAGTTACACCCATACCATCACCTATTAAGAGGATAATATTCTTTGGTGCATTTTCTTCTTTTAAAGCGGTGTGAGGTTGATTAGAAGAGGCGCAGCCTATTATTACTGATAATAGAATTAATAAAATAGTATTTTTCATAAACGGAGGTTTTGCGTAGTTATGTAAAGCTATGATTTTATTTAAACGACCAAAACTTACCCCCATTAAAGATTTGTTATTTTGATGTAAATCATACTAATCCTTATTTAAGGGATTGGATAGATACGCTTTCAAAAAAAATAGAATTACATTAAAATTTAACAATGTTTTTGGTGGACTGTCGACGCTAATCATCAATCATAATAATTCCTCCAAAGCCCTATCCAAAATTTCATCTTTTGTAAGATCTGTCCAGTCAAATTCTGCAAAAATATCCGGAGGCACGCCTTGCTCTGAGTAATTGTTTCCTTGCAGATCGAGCAGTTGTGATACACTGAAACGGTAGGTCCATCCATTTGGAAGCTGACCGCCGTTTGGCAGTCCGCCTCCCCCTCCGGTTGTGTCTCCTATGAGGGTAATTGAAGGAATACTTTTGCATAGAAGCACAAAAAAGGAGGTGGCGGAATATGACCCGCGGTCAATTAAGACAATTACAGGTTTCTGAAATCGGATTCCTGTATGAGAACCGATGAAGAATGGTTCGGGTGCACCAAAATCGTTTCTCATCGGACCATTTCTAGTAATGGCATTGGCAGCTTGAAAACGTCTGAAAGTAAATCTTTCCAGCAGTATAGGAATGTTAGAGATAGCCCCTCCCCCGTTTTCTCTGAGGTCCAGGATAAGGCCATCGGTATCCTGATATCTGGTGAGCACATGATCTAGGGATCGTGCGTCAATGTTATCCATAAAGCTGCCATAACGAATGTAACCAACAGTACCTTCAGCTAAAAAATCATGGAAAAACGGCCCGGTTATTTTTGCATTGGGGATATAAAACTCTTCTACTGTTCTGGGGAAAAAGTTTTTGTTTTCCTGTAAGGGAAGGTTATACCTGGAAATATTAAAAGGTGATATTAGATTAGAATGATCATCACGGAGTTCATTCATCATCGCAGCCATGACATCAAACAAAGCCTCTTCGCTCATATCCGAAGATAATTGCGACCTGTACCGGGTCCTTATTTCGTCCCAATCGACATTTTTCAACTCAAAATAGCTATACTTTCGATCTACTTCGTTCCAGAGGTAATCAAAGTTTACATACGGATCACTGCTGGCATAATCCCGCTCAAAGAAAATACTTTCGCAAGCACAAATGGTAACCAGAAGGATCAGAAGGCTTAGAATTCTTTGCATGGCTATCGCTTGTTATTGTTGATAATGATGGTATATCTAAAGGTATGGGATGCCATCTGCATAGATTCAAATCTCCCGGGGGCATGTGCTGCATCCCAGAGATAGCTTATTTTACGACCATTGCCAGAAGGTCTGAACCAGCTGTATTCTACAGTGGTTCCCAGCCGCCAACCGTTCAAGGTCCATCGGTATGCATCTAATACCCAGGAAGCAGGATCAGTGTCCGTACCGTCCCATTCATTATGGTATACATAGGCATAGCCCGGTCTCCTATTAAAATTTAAAATTCCTATATTGGTCTGAAAATCAAGATATCTCCTTATGGGTTGTAAAGTAGTTTTGATAAATAGGAATTTAAAGTTTTTTGGTTCTGTCCTAGATATGTCCCTTTTTAATTTGCCTACCAGCATTAGATTAGAAATGTTCTCCAGACCGACAGCTGCATTTTCAAGATGAGGATTGATGCGGATATTCTGTGTACTGACTATAGCTCCGCCTAACTTAAAATTATTTTTTGCAGTAGAAAACCTTTCTATCTTATAGAGGTAATGAAATTGGCTGTTAATACTGATAAAAAAACCTTCTGTCAGCGCCGGGAAAAAATCACTTTCTGGTGTACGGGCTAAGGTAAGACTACCGTTCATATTGAAATCTATCAGCCTTTCTCTCTTATCACTACTCCTCATCCACCCCATTCCTCCATGTAGACCAGCACCTCTATAGAATAATGGGGAAGTCGCAAAATCTCTATATACGGGTATTACCATACCCATGGAACCAAGGAGAAATCTGTCATCTTGGTCTGTGTAATTTTGACCGATATTATCCTGTGCCAAGGCATCCAAGGCTATCAAAGCAAAAACGATAATGGCTAAATATTTCATTTATCTTATATTCCTCATGAAATTAGCTTAAAATTTTTCTCATTCCCCAAAGCTTATTATTACATTATAAAAATTACAATTTTCAAATATTAAATTTTTTCCAACGCTTTTTATCAAATGGGTTATATAGTTTATTCTTTCCAATCCTATTGGTCATTCAGTACTATTAAATGAGATGAAGAATATAGACAAATTTATTGCGCTGGGACTACAACTGGTTCCTAAATGGGTGGAGCTTGATTTAATGCAGCAAGCAAGGGCTGGTCTCTATTATAAATATCTTTCCGAAAATGAACCGTGCCATCATCCTCTGCCCAGGTAGTAAGGTATAATAAATGCACCTGGATAGGATTAGTTATAAATATTGTCCGTTCCTTTCCCTGAGCAATAGTTCGTTTGATCTGATCTCGAGTCCATTCGGACTTATCACTGAGTAAATATTCTGTTAATTCCATAGGTTTACTAATTCGGATACAACCCGAACTAAATGATCTATCCGTTTGGGTAAAAAGGTTACGGGTAGGCGTATCGTGTATGTAGACATGATATTGGTTTGGAAACATAAATTTAACATCACCCAAAGCATTATCCTTACCTGGAACCTGCCGCACAGTGTAAGGGAAATTTGATCGATTTACATTTTTCCAGTCTATCGTTGACGGATTTACCACCGATCCGTTGCTCCGAAGGAGTTG
>DATHVH010000038.1:0-6327 GCA_035461405.1 Anditalea sp. | reverse complement strand
GATTATGCTAATGGCCGAAGGGGCGGCAGCCTTTGATGAACTTACACGTTTGGACCAGGATGATCTATTGGTAGCGCAGCATAAGAATGCCTGGCCTAATCTATTTCGTGCAGCTAGATTTATACCTGCAGTAGAATATATCCAGGCCAGTCGGATGAGAAGTATTCTAATAGAAGAAATGCATGAGCTAATTAAAGAATATGATGTGATCATTACCCCCTCATTTGCTGGTCCCCAGCTGTTGATCACTAACCTAACCGGACATCCTGCCTTATTTTTGCCGAATGGTTTTACTTCCGAAGGCAGCCCTACCTCGATCACTTTTCTAGCGAATTTATTTGAAGAGGAGAAATTGGTGATGCTGGGTAGAGCCTATCAGGATGCAACGGAATGGAATAAAAGAAGGCCGGCGTATTTTGATAAGTAAACATTTGGTAAAATGGTGGAAAGCTAAAGACAGATTTTGCTAAATTGGTTGGTATTAATAGTAGGTTTTGATTTGGGAGTTTTTCTTGAATTTCATATTAGCCTGTAAAAACTAGAGGTATTAAAATTAATTAATATTAAGTTATTTCAATATGTTTAATAGGAAAAAGGAAAAATTGGGTTTGCATTTATTTATATTTTTACAGTTTACATTTTGCTTTTTGCAAATACAATGTACTTATGGTCAAAAATCAATTTATGGGTTTTTCTATGATGTTAAGGCTGTTATTGATACAAGTGATCATAAAATAAAAACATCTGATTACATGGTTCTTTGGTCAAACGAAAAATACAGTGTTTTCCAAAGTTATTATGGTTTTGAAAATGATAATTTTAAGAGAGTTTTATCTCAAAAGATTGATGAGACTGGGGTAATAGATGCAACGGGTTTCATAAATGAAATGAAAACTAGAAAGAAGGAGTCGTTTACCTATAAAATTCATAAAAATAAATCTAAAAAGTTAATTTCATTTCATGATAAGTTATTTTCAGACTTTTATAAGTATGATCAAGATCTAGGCAAACTTAAGTGGATAATTCATTCTGATGAAAAAGATGTATTGAATATGCCTGCTATAAGAGCTACTACAACATATGCGGGAAGAAATTATATAGCTTGGTTCACTGAAAAAATACCGATCAATGACGGACCGTATATTTTCCATGGTTTACCGGGTTTGATTGTGGAATTGTATGACGAAGAGGAGCATTATTATTTTGTCCTCAAAGAGATAGAGAAACGTGAAGTTGAAATGAGTGTAATAGTACCCAGAAAATCAATTCAGGTAAGCAGGAGTGAATTTTTGAAAACAAAACGTAAGCATTTTGCAAATGTAGCTTTGGGTTTGCCCCCCCATATTCTAAGTAATATGAATGCTCAACAATTGAAAAATCTCCAAGAAAGATATGACAGAGCTAATAACCCATTGGAATTGAATGTGGAAGATGAGTTTTAAATTTAATATATTATTAAATTTCGGTGTACTTTAACATGTGTCTTTCTCACTGATAAAAAATAAGGACCTTTGTGAAAGATTTTTATTTTGTATTTAGAACATATTGGTTTTTTATTAGCATGACTCATACCATTGATTTTAGTGTAGATAAATACAAATATCATTGTATTGATATAGGCTATCAATCCATTAATTATATGTCCTTTGCCTAATATGTTCAATAAAAATAAAATTATTTATTTATTAGTTTACTTTTTAATGTTGTTAAACCTTTCGGCTCATGCTCAATCAATTATATCAGGAAAAGTAAAGGTAAAAAATGAGTCTTTATCTAGTTTTGAAATCAATATTCTTGTCAAAAACCCAAAGAGTCTTTCTACTATTTCTTATGGTATTACTGATAATAATGGAATTTTTTCTATACAAGTACAATCAGATTCGGATAGTCTATTAATAGTCTTTCGATCTCTTACTACCCAAGAACAACAATTCATGATAGCCAATATAACCCAAAATCTGTTGGTAGAATTGGAAGAGGGTATACAAGAAATTCCCGAGTTTACACTAAAGTCTATCAAAAATCCTGTAACATATAAAGATGATACACTAAGCTATTCTGTTGAGGACTTTACCAATCAAAATGACCGAGTTGTCGCTGATATTCTAAAAAAACTTCCTGGTATAGAAGTGCTTGAGAATGGCAAGATTATGTATGAAGGTATGGGCATCCAAAAATTTTATATTGACGGAATGGATTTACTGGAAGGTAAATATAATCTTGCAAGTAAAAATCTTTCTGCTGATGCCGTTGAATCTATTCAAATCCTTGAAAACCATCAGCCACTGCGTGTATTGGATAGCCTCGTTTTTTCAGAAAGAGCATCATTGAACTTAAAGCTTAAAAGAAAAAATGTATGGGTGGGTACTGGAACTGCCGGACTTGGAGTCTCTCCATTTCTATATGAGTGGAAGGTGAGTCCTATGACCTTTCGGAATGACTTACAGATGTTATATAATGTGCAGTCTAACAACTCTGGAAAAGATATCGGCAAAGAACTTAATATGTTGACAATGGAGGATCTTCAAGAAAAAATAGGTGCTCAAGCAAATTTTAAACCTTGGTTTGGTTTACCGATGCTCTGGGCTCCTTCTATCAAGCAAGAGCGGTTTTTGTTTAACCAAAGTCAAATGGTGTCTGCTAATGTACTCAAAAGAAACCAAGGGGGAACAGATTTGCGTACCAATATTTCATACTTACATGATAGCCATAGACAGAAGGGAGGTATTGCTACAACATATTTTTTACCATATGATACCATTAAGTTAATTGAATCACATCAAAACAGATTCCTGACCAGTGAGCTAGATGCAGAACTTTCTTGGATCAAGAATGAAAAGAAGTCATACCTAAAAAACATCTTCAATCTAAATCTATTGAACAATAAAGAGGTAGGAATTAGTAGTCTAAATGAAGTGAGTTGGGATCAAAATGCTAATTTGCCCTTACTTTCAATCAGCAATAGTTTTCAAACTTTAAAGCCTGTAGGCAGACAATTGTTAAACATCAAGTCTGATGTTGGTTTTAGGCAAACAAATCAGAATTTTGAAGTTAAACCGGGTAGTTTCGAGGAACAGCTCACAGATGATATGCCTTATGAGAGGTTAAATCAGGAAATTAACTATCAGTCTATTTTTGCTCATCATTCTATTGGGATTACTAAAGGCTTACCTAAGAACTGGTCTTATACAGGTAATATAGGTATACTATACGAATCTGAGATGATGCAAAGTAGTCTGGAAACTTTAATTAGAGATAATGGGATGGTGGTTCCAGAGCCATTTTTAAATGACCTTACCTATCTGCAAGTGAAGTCATATTTTAATTCTCAATTAAATTTAAATCAGGAGGATTTTAATTTACAGTTAAAAATTCCTCTAAGTTATTTGGACATAAATGTGAATGATGGTTTGCTGACACAGCAAAGTAAAGTTTCAAGATTGATTATGGAACCTCAATTATTTATGAAGTACTTTTTGACAGGAAAGTGGAATACCATACTAAGACTTACCAGAATAAATGATTTCAAAGGAATAAATGATATTCATTATGGATTTATTGTTAGAAATTTCCGAACCTTTCAGCAAAGATCTACATCGGTCCCTGAAGTCTTAAGTCATAGATTGAACTATGGTATAAATTATCGTGACCCAATCAATTCCATTTTTTCAAGCCTAAATTATATTTATGTAGACACTAGATTGAATACGATAATGGTAAGTGATGTGGCACCCTCAGGTGAAGTGTATTATCAGACTTTAGACATGAATAATAAAGGAACGAGTCACCTTACAAACCTCAGAATTAGTAAATATCTACCTTTTGTTAAAACAAACTTGACTATTTCTACTAACTATCAGCAGCGAATTAATGAGCAGATTATTAATAGTGTACTAACAGATGTGAAATATGAGTTTTTTGGTTCTGGAATAGAATTTCAAGTCAATCCTGCTAAAACAGCAAACTTTTCTTATAAGGCCAATCTTAATTATATAAACTCTCATATAGGAGAGCGCAATCCAGGAAAAATTCGACAATTCAACCATGTTTTAACCTTAGATATATTTATTAAAGAAAATCAATCTGCTACTGTAAAATGGGAACACTATGATAACAGGCTTACTGAAAATAGAGACTTAACAGGATTTGTAGATGTTATATATCAATATAAATTCAATAACAGTCGCTGGGATCTATCTCTTTATGGTCAAAATATATTGAATAAAAGTAATTTCGGTACGTTTACTGCTGACTCCTTTTTCGTTCGAGAGCAAAGTTTTCTATTGAGACCTAGGCAAGTTATGCTTTATTTAAATTTTGCTTTTTAGGGAGAGCAAAAATTTAAAGTATTTGAAATCTGGTGACTAATCAAACCTTCGGTTTTAGGAATAATATTTTTATAGAAAATTTCGAAATTAAACTTAGTACAATATCAAAAAAAATATTAATATCTATAGAATTTCTTTCTCCCAAATAATTAAGGTGAAGATAAAATATAGCTAAATCTGTATCCAGATTTTTTCTACAAATTATACATCTACTTAAATTTAAATAAACAATTTCAGTAATCAGTTGCTTTAAAAATTATATTATTCCCAGTGCTTTAATTTCTTTATGCCTGAAACAATCTAACAGGTGATCATTCACCAATCCGGTAGCCTGCATATGTGCATAAACGGTGGTACTGCCCAGAAATTTAAATCCGCGTTTCTTTAGATCCTTTGCCAAGGAATCTGATTCTGGAGTAGTGGCTGGTACTTCAGCCATTATCTTCCATTTATTTATGATGGGAGTTCCCCCTACAAACTTCCAGATATAATCCGAGAAGCTGCCAAATTCCTCTTGTATTTCCATGAAGCGCCTGGCATTATTAATAGCAGCATTTATCTTTAATCTGTTTCTGATGATACCTGCATCTTGAAGTAATTCTTCGGCATAGCTTTCAGGAAAGTCAGCCACTACTTTGTAATCAAAATCTCCAAAAGCTTTTCGATACCCTTCTCTTTTTTTCAAAATTGTAGCCCAGCTGAGTCCGGCCTGGGCAGATTCCAGTATTAAAAATTCAAAATGCTTCCTGTCATCATATACAGGTACCCCCCATTCCTGATCATGGTAATCAATGTATTGTTGGAAGCTTAGGCACCACGGGCATCGGATTTTATTCATAAATTAAATTTTAAGAAGCTTTATTGGTTTCCATGCTCTTCTTTTTCTACTATCAGCTTGATCTGGTTCAAGATTTGGGGCAGTTCATCTTCTTTACGCTGCTTTTGATCTTCATCTGCAAAGCCTTCTTCGCTCCACGTCAACTTTACAGAAGCATCAGTTACCTGTTCCAATTGGTAGGAAGTGATGGTATGATTTTCTTCCTTTTGATTTTTATAATCCCTCCAATATTTATATTTGATGGATTCTTTGGGCTTGTATTCCAAGACTTTGCCTTTTTCTTCTCTCGATCCACCTTCTTTATTCACCTGTAAAAGTAATTCCCCATCTTCCTTCCAATCAGCTTTGACTTCTGATGCAAAAAAATAGGTTTTCATTTTGTCAGGATTTATCAATGCATCCCATACCTTATCCAAATGTGCAAAAATCTCTATACTTCGAGTGGCTATTAAGTTGTTATCCATAGTTTAAGTTTTTAATTCTTTATTTATAAATAACAGGCAGATTCTAAAAAAGTTAAAAGCTACTAAATTAGGATTAAAAAAATATCCATTTAATGAATATTCGGATAGACACTTTGATGCCAGGAAAAAATGATGCACAGTTTATGCCCCATGTTTCGGTCTTAGGTCATCGGGCTCATAAACCAAAGGAATAATGACTACTGGCATCATTGCGTATTATTATAAATTTGTTTTACCATCTTTATTTATAGTAAAGGTATAAGAATATTGGTAAAAAAGAGGGTCCTACCGGGCTCGAACCGGTGACCTCTGCTCTGTCAAAGCAGCGCTCTGAACCAACTGAGCTAAGGACCCTTATTATGACTATGCAATATGTAAAATATTTAATTATTTAAAAACTTACTTTATAGACAGAGTTGAATAAAGAGGTGGTGTATTAAAACTTGAGGGTTCCACTATTATTAGGTGGAACCCCATTGATTTATTGCCCAACAAGAAAGATTGCATTAGCGATCAGCAATTTACCATTTTGCCAGAAATTACGGAAACTTGGATTGTCTACCATATAAATGATCTGACCTTTACCTAAGTTATCCACACCGAATATCAACGATTTTGCCATTTGTGGCTTTATCTGGTATCCTATGAAACCTGTTCTATAACTATCTGCTGTAGGTATTATCCCTACATTTTGACC
>DATHVH010000037.1:0-1610 GCA_035461405.1 Anditalea sp. | reverse complement strand
TGGGGCCCCAGTGCTTCCAATACACCGGCACTATAACCAGCACCATTGCCGTAAAAAACATTTTCAATGTAAAAAGTATATCTATAGGCATAGTTCTTTTTTAGTAAAAAGAAAAAGGTAAGAAGTAAGAGGTGTGCTTCTGTCTTCGGTCTCCCGTCTTCCGTCCTTTTCACTTCTTACTTCTATCATATTAATATTTTTTACCTCTTACTAACCGCCTATGCCATTTTTGACCCACTGGGCTACTTGCACGGTACGTTTTGCCTGATGAATCACAGCTGGTTCAAGATTATCAGTCTTAATCTGTCCGTCTTGGCTTACGGTAGCTGTACATCCATAAGGATTACCACCTGCACCAAATACTGAATTATCAGTATATCCTACAGGGACAATAATAGCTCCCCAGTGACTCATATTTTTATAAATCGCCAAAACTGTAGATTCTTGTCCTCCATGAGGATTTTGGGCAGAACTCATAGCACTTACCACTTTATTTACCAATTTACCTTGTGCCCATAATCCACCTGTCTGATCAAAAAAGGATTGAAACTGGGAAGATATACTTCCATATCTGGTAGGAGCACTAAAAATAATAGCATCGGCCCATTCTAAATCATCCATACTCGCTTCGGGCTCATTTTTTAGTCGGTCATAAGTTTTTTTCCAGGCTTCATTTCCCTCAATTGCCTGTTGTGGAGCTGTTTCGTGGATTTTTAATATTCTTACCTCTGCACCTGCTGCTTCTGCTCCAGCTTGAGCCCATTGGGCCATTTGATAATTTGCACCAGTACTGGTATAATAAATAATGGCTATTTTGACATTAGACATAATATATGGTTTTTTAGGATTAAAACTTTCTTTTCTAACTGCCATAGAATGATTTTGTTAAATTTAAAGATATTTTTTATCCTATGTATATTGTTTCATCGTATAAATACCTAGGTAAATACACATTAAAAGAAGGGCTAAAATTTAATAATTCCCTAATAACCCTATAAATATTATAGGGTTATTAGGATAATAAAAGTTTTAACTTTACATTTGAAAAGGCTTACCAAATATGCCTGTATTTATGAACACCAAAAATTAGTATCATGTCACTTACACATCATTCATCGGAACAGGAAAATTTTGCTTTTCAAAGCATATCCAAAAATTCAGAAAATTCGATCATCAGTACATCTGTGTTGGAAATCATGGAAAGCTGTGACATGGTAGATTTGATTAAGACTAACACATTAGATTTTTCTGGTTTTTCTGAATCTGGTAAAAAGTATAATGTGATGGAATTTAGCCTTGAAGGTAATGCTATAAATCTGAGAGGTTTATTTAATGGAATAATATGTCTAGGTAATCCTAAAGAAGTTTCCCTAACTTATCAAAAGGATCTTAATACCTATATTCTTAAATATTATGAAACTGATGAAGGGGTGGCTGTTAAATATTTTTCCAAAATCATCAATATCATAGAAAGTGAAATCCGGTTTAAGGCCATTTTACGAAAAGTAATTGATAATCTGAAAGCATTTGATTCCAGCCAACAATTATTAAAAAAAGAATTATCACAATAATTGACCATAAATCCAAAATACAAAAGCATAGGGAGAGAT
>DATHVH010000036.1:0-10732 GCA_035461405.1 Anditalea sp. | reverse complement strand
TTGTTTTTTTATAATCATTAAAAACATACTCTATTCCTTCTGATTCTAAGAAATTAAAAGTTTTCTTCATCGTATTACAATTCTTAATTCCGTACACATTTATAACCATAACATTATTTAATAAGATAAATCCTCTATTTGTGGCACAAATTTAGTATATTTACGTTATCATTAAATGAAAACAAAAAACTAATTTTATGAATTATTCCAAATTAATCAAAATTTTCTCGCTATCCTTTATCTTTACTTTGTCTTTAGCCATAGGGGTATCGGCTCAGCAGTTGCCTCAACAGCAGCAGCAGCCAGTCACGGAAGATTTCAGTGACGAAGAAATAGAGAAATTTGTAAAAATCAATCAGGAGATCATGCCACTTCAAGAAGAAATGCAGGGCAGGATGATGGAGACGATAGAAGAAACTGGACTTGAAGTCGACAGATTTAATCAATTGGCTCAAGCTATGCAGCAAGGTAATATCAAAGATGTATCAGATGATCCTCAGGAAATAGCCAAATTTAATGAAGCTGGCCAGAAAGTAATGGAAATGAACCAAGAAATGGGTGCTGAATATCAGAAAAGAATGACAGCACATCAAATGGATCCAGAAAGGTTTCAGCAGATCATGATGGCTTACCAGCAAAGTGAGAATGTAAGAAATAAAGTAGATAGCATGATGGATGAAGATAATCAATAAGAAATATTCCACTCCAACAAAAAACCATTTCCATACTTAGGAAATGGTTTTTTTTATGATATAATTTAATCTTAGATTTTATTATTACAAAATTTGAGTAAATTTCATTCACTATCACCTTAGATTGGATATAGTAATGAAAACCAAAAGAAAACTCAAATATTGTCTCAATTGTTATGAGGAATTGACATTGGAGGATAATTATTGTCCATGCTGCGGACAAGAAAACCAAGACCAAAAAGTCTCTTTACCAGTATTTATCAGGGATTTTTTTAATAATTTTTTAAGTTTCGATTCATCTCTTTATAGGACTCTTCCTGCTTTTCTATTAAAACCCGGCAAGCTAACAATTGAGTTTAATGAGGGTAAAAGAAGAAAATACCTGCACCCTATAAGGCTTTATTTGATTTTTTCTCTCTTTTATTTCTTTGTAATCAGTTTAGTTATTCCCACTAATTTTTTTGATCGAATAATGGCTACTGATATTAAAAACCTTGGGGATTTTAATGATCCTGAAATACAATCAAAAATCAAAGATATACCAGAGGATGACAGAAAGACTCTGGACAGTATATTTCATAAAGCTAATATCACGTCTTTCTCTCCTACAGTAAAGGATACGGTACCAATACAAAAGAATAATTGGAAACAAATAAAAGCAATAGCCCAAGATGATGATATTACTGATGAAGAATTTTCTATGGCTTTAAATAATACCACTTGGGATTTAAATATTTTAAATATCAGCACAGAAAAAAAGAGGAGATTTATTGCCAATTCGAACTTATACGTAAATAATTCAGCTAGAAATCTTCCTTTGATGATGTTTATCCTGCTACCATTTTTTGCATTAATATTAAAAATACTATATATCAGACATTCAAAATACTATGTAGAACATCTTATACATAGTTTAAATCTGCATTCCTTTGCATATCTTATCTATGGTATAGGAATATTATTACTCCATTTTGAGCTAGGCAATCCATGGGATATTATCTGGTTAAGTTTTACAATCGTCACACTTTATGCATTCTTATCTCTAAAGAGAATACACGAAGGAGGGTGGTTTAAAACTTTTTTTAAATTTAGCTTATTAGGATTTATTTATCTCAATATACTTTCCATGGGGCTCTTTTTTGAGCTGTATATATCACTCTTACTATTATAACGAATAGCCGACCAAGTAGGCCGGCTATAATATTCATAGAGATAACACCTCTTTAAGGGAAGCTTCATTGGCATCTATTATCTTATCTATATGCTCATCTGTGAGGGCCGTAGATAAGAAAAGGCTTTCAAACTGTGAAGGCGCCAGATATATTCCCTTATGCAACATTGCCTGAAAATATTTACCAAATAAGGCGGTATCTGAGGATTTTGCAGAGTCAAAGTCAAAAACTTCCTTTTCTGTAAAAAAGAGGCTATACATACTTCCCAAATG
Source organism: Anditalea sp. (assembly GCA_035461405.1). Lineage (GTDB taxonomy): Bacteria > Bacteroidota > Bacteroidia > Cytophagales > Cyclobacteriaceae > Anditalea. Next base: position 8,596 of record DATHVH010000036.1, on the reverse strand, counting down.
GTTAATGGTGTAGTTAATCCCTAATTTATTTAAAGAGTTTTGTATACCACCAACCAGTTTTTCACCTATTTTATTTAGGTCCGAATAAACTGATGGCGTTTCATTTAGATGAGTCAACATAGCAAGACCTGCAGCCATAGCTATAGGATTACCTGATAAGGTACCTGCCTGATAAACTGGGCCAGCTGGCGAAACATAATCCATGATTTCTTTTTTGCCCCCGTATGCACCCACTGGCATACCTCCACCTATAATTTTACCAAGCGTAGTAATATCAGGAGTAACGCCAAAGTGCTCTTGGGCACCACCTTTAGCAAGTCTAAAGCCACTCATGACCTCATCAAAAATCAATATTATACCTTCCTGATCACATATATGGCGTAAGCTTTCCAAAAAGTCTTTTTTAGGAAGTATACAGCCCATATTGCCAGCTACAGGTTCTAAAATAATAGCGGCTATTTCACCTTTATTCTGATCAATTAAGGCCTTTACGGCATCAATATCATTATGGGGAGCCAATAGTGTATCTTTAGCAGTACCTTTAGTGACCCCCGGTGAATCAGGGTGTCCCATGGTAATGGCTCCAGATCCCGCTGCTATTAAGAAAGAATCCCCATGACCATGGTAATGACCTTCAAATTTAATGAATTTATCTCTGCCGGTATACCCTCGAGCCAAACGAACTGCAGACATAGTGGCTTCTGTGCCACTGTTTACCATTCTTACTTTCTCAACAGAGGGTACCATTTGAGCTATCAATTCTGCTATTTCTATTTCTCTTGAGGTAGGAGCACCAAAGGAAGTACCATTTTCCATTGCTTTGATCACGGCCTCTCTTATAATAGGGTGGTTATGCCCTAAAATCATAGGTCCCCAACTATTGATTAACTCTATATAAGAATTGTCATCCTCATCATATATCAAGGCCCCATCAGCTCTTTTAATAAAAATTGGTTCACCGCCCACTGCTTTAAATGCTCTTACAGGGGAGTTCACTCCTCCGGGTATAAAATGCTGCGCTTTAGCAAAAAGATCTTTACTCTTATTAATCTGCATGAAATTCTTATTTATTGTTCTATTTTCAATATTCCATTTTCCAACCTTAATATTGGCACCTTTTGGTTAGCTCTACCATTAGAAAAATTATATCCGAATGTAATATTCCCTTCTTGTTCACCAGCGCTTTTAAGGTTTCTGGAAAAATCAAATCCAACCCTTGGGTTAAGGTTCTGCTGGACCCAATGAAAAGTCTCATATCCTAAGTGCCCATAGATTCCTGGAAAGACCTGGTATGTGCTGTAAAAATTATCTCTAAATTTTTGAACATCTTCATCCTCAAAATTGATGGTGTTGTTGCCAATAAACCTTACGTTTTGATCGTGCATCATTTCGAAACTGGCAAAATCAAAGTACAACCAGCTATCAGGTACTATGACAGGTACATGGGAATTTAAAGATTCTAACACAGTAAAGGCCGGAGAAGCTACATTGGGATCATCACTTAAAATCACTATAATATCTGCAGAAGCATTTCTTCCGCGACTTATACCTAAATCTGTAAAAAATGCCCTGGTATTTTTTCCATCTAATTTCTCATTACGGATCACCTGAAAGCCTCTCTGTTCTGCCTGAGCAACTACTTGTTTGGCTAATAACTCGTCTTTAGAAGTACCAGAATAGGCCACCGCCATTCTTTTATTAGTAGATCTACGATTGGCATATTCTATTATGCCTTTGGCCATAGCCGAAGTAGAAGGCCGAAAAAGGTAGGAATAATCGGCTCCTTCTATATTATCCTCTAAATTTGAAAGTGGGTTTACCTGAGGGATTTTATTATATTCTGCAAAAGGGGTAATAATATTAGTTTCCTCAGGATATACTGGCCCGATAATAATATCCGCTACCTGAAAAAATGGATCCCTTAAAATCTTTTCTATTACTTCCGGTTTTCTTTCTGTATCAAACACCCTAAAGTTTATATCCTGTCCATCTTTTTGGGCCTCTTCAATTGCGAGTCTCAATCCTTTATAATATTCAAATATAAAATTGCCCGATTGGAGGCGAGACACACCTGCACCACCGCTGTAATTAAATGGAAGAACTATTGCAACATCCAGAGTTTGGTTGGGGTTTTTGCGGGTCATTGCTTGACTTCCATCAGAATCACTTCTTATATCCTGAAAAATTTTCCGCTCTTCAGCAGACATCACAGTCTTGCGTTCTAATTGAGATCTTACGGCCAAAGCGTAACCCTCATTATCTTCAAACTTTTTTAAATTAGAGATCAACCAAGTAAGATTGGCATTCTTTAAAAAATCAAAAGTTGCACGCACTGCTTCTTCTCTTAGCCCTTCGTTCCTCAGATTTTTTATTTGATTTAATGCTTCTTCGTTTTCTTCCTGATGGAAATGACTTAATACCAATAAGTATCTAGCTTCATCGGAATGTCTCCATCGTCTTTCATCCACTATGGTTTCAAGGGCACCTTTTGCCAGTTCATATTGGCCATTGCCAAAGGCTGCTCTGGCAAAATGAAAGTGAGCATAATAGGATAATTCTCCATATTGCTTGCTGTCCATATAGGGCCTTAACATTTCCATAGCCTCTTGCCAATTCCCGTAGCTCACTAATTTTTTACCCCTTTCATAGTTCTGAAGATCTTCCTGGGCATAAGACTGGGTGAAAGAAAATATAAGCAAAATTAAAAAAAAGATCTTTCTCATATGTATTGTTATTATTGGCTTCCATACCAGTATAGCTTATCAAATTCAAGCAATATTGGTTTAGAATTTTTTAATAATTTAAGATAGGTGTTTAGAGCAGTCAAGCATTAGGTATACTTTTCGTTTCAAAATCTATACCCACCTTTACCACCAACGAAATTAATTCTTTTAACTTCATAAAAAAAGCCTGATATGTAAATCAGGCTCTAATTACTATTCCCATTCTATAGTAGCAGGAGGTTTGGAGCTGATATCATATACCACTCTGTTTACACCTTTCACTTTGTTAATGATATCATTGGAAACTTTTCCTAGAAACTCATATGGCAAGTGTACCCAGTCTGCAGTCATACCGTCCACTGAAGCTACAGCTCTAAGAGCCACTACTTTTTCATAAGTCCTTTCATCTCCCATCACACCTACAGATGATATTGGAAGCAAAATAGCTCCAGCTTGCCAAACTTGGTCATAAAGTCCATGGTCTTTTAGGCCCTGTATAAATATATGGTCCACTTCCTGTAAAGTACTTACTTTCTCAGGAGTAATATCTCCCAGTATCCTGATAGCCAGTCCAGGTCCTGGGAATGGATGCCTTCCGACTATATTTTCAGGTATCTCAAGAGCTCTGCCTACTTCTCTAACTCCATCTTTAAATAAAGTATTCAGAGGCTCTACCACTTTCAGTTTCATAAAGTCAGGAAGACCACCCACATTATGGTGAGACTTTATAGTAGCAGAAGGTCCATTTACAGAGACCGACTCGATTACATCAGGATATATGGTTCCCTGACCAAGCCACTTCACTCCTTCTATTTTATGTGCTTCATCATCAAATACTTCGATAAAAGCTTTTCCTATTGCTTTTCTTTTCTCCTCGGGATCTGAAAGACCTTTTAGCGCATCATAAAATCGCTGTTTGGCATCTACTCCTATCACATTAAGTCCCATATGCTGATATGAATCTAATACCTGCTGGTATTCATCTTTACGCAAAAGACCATTATCAACAAAAACACATGTAAGATTTTCCCCTATAGCACGGTGAATAAGTGTAGCTGCTACTGAAGAATCAACTCCTCCGGATAAGCCCATTACTACTTTGTCATCACCAATTTTATTTTTCAGATCCTCTACCGTGATATCTATAAAAACATCAGAGGTCCAGTCCTGCGAACAGTCACAGGTCTGTACCACAAAATTTCTCAGTAAATTTTTTCCCTCGAGAGAATGGGTAACCTCCGGGTGAAACTGGATACCATAAGTCTCTTCGCCCTGAACTTTGTAGGCCGCTACCTTTACGGAAGGGGTGCTAGCGATCACATCAAATCCTTCAGGAAGATCTTTGATCGTATCCCCATGAGACATCCACACTTGGGAGCCATGGGTTATTTCTTTGAAGAGGTTGACGTGTGTGTCTATATAATTAAGGTTTGCTCTACCGTATTCTCTAATCTCTGAAGGCGATACCGACCCACCGTATTTCTGAGCCATCAACTGGGCACCATAGCATACTGCCAAAAGTGGTAATTTACCTCTAAACTGATCAATATCCAGATCAGGTGAACCTTCGTCCTTTACCGAACACGGGCTACCTGAAAAAATGACTCCTTTAATATCTGGAGTGATTTCCGGTATCTTATTGAAGGGATGTATTTCACAATAAACATTCAGTTCTCTAACTCGTCTGGCGATAAGCTGGGTGTACTGAGAACCAAAATCAAGAATCAAAATCTGTTCTGCCATGCGCAAATTTAAGCAAGCTTCTATAAACGAAAAAGATACTATTGATATATTTCAAAAGAATATTTGGGAATAGTTATACTTATTATGTTATCAAAAAAAATCTTAAACCATTTAAGGTATAGAAAGACATATAAGATTTCAGTAATTAGAAATTATCATCTATCTGATTTTAGTAAGCATGATGATATAAAAAATTAATCTAAACTTACTTAATATATATGACCTCCACTTCTATTTCACACTCCCCACTACTCAGCCCATATCCTTCCAGAGATTCTATGATCGTATTCAGATCTGTTAAATTGAATGATAATTCAAAAGTTTGATCGGGAAAATCGTGGTTTTTAAGGGAAAATATAGAGCCGGATTTATTGGATAACTCCGCCATGATATCCTCTAAAGTAAATCCTGAAAGCGTTAAGGTTTCTCCACTGTAGGTAGTGCTTCGGATTACTCCCCTATCAGGTGCAAATTTGTTTTCGGAGAGCATTTCATAAGATTCTATTTCCACACAGTGCTGAAATTGGATTTCCTCTAAAAGTCGTAACTCAAAACCGCTGTCAGCACGAAACTCTTCTAAGACCATATCTAAAAATTCATCGGTTCTCTTTTGATCCAAGTGCTGTAACATGAGGTGATATTGATGACGCTGTATCTCTGGACTGACCTTAAAGTGGCGTCTAGGCCATAGTGTATTTAAAATAGTTTCAAGATCGCTTCCTATTCGGATAAATTCAAATCCTTTGGACATGCTGAGATTAGGTACGCCATCATCCTCAAACCGTTCTAGGATAAGTGTAAAATTTTCATGTTCTATTTTGGTGATTAGTTTTCTGCTAGCTTCTGATAATAGATCCACTGTCTGAGCCTTCCCGTATATGGGTAAACACATCAAGAGAAATACAGAAAAAATAAAATTGATTTTCATATATATGGATATACACCAAATATTAAGCCTCTCCGTTCAATTAATTAATAAGATTAATATACAATTAAAGTGAAAATAGTTACTTTAAACTAATTTAAATTTAGCCTAGCTATCTCCTAAATCCCCACTCTCTCCTTCGAATAGCGTTTCTAGTTCTACCGCATTTATTCCCTCCTCTTCTTCGAGGTACTTCCCAAATGTAGCTGTAGATCCATGGGTAAGGTAAACTTTTTCTGCCCCTGTAGCTTTGATAGCACTGATCAAACCCTCCCAATCAGCATGGTCAGACAAGACAAATCCGGCATCTGCCGCTCTCCTCCTTCTGGCACCTCGGATGTTCATCCAGCCTGAGCATATCCCGGTACGGTAAGGTGAAAACCGCTTCATCCACGGTGTCCCCATAGCTGATGGTGGTGCTATGATCAAAGCACCTTTGTAATGAGATTTTGGCAAATCCACATCTACTTTGGGTATATCGATTACTGGAACTCCATTATGGATCAGGGCTTGGTTCATATTCCAAATAGCTCCCTGACAATATACAGGTCCGATGGAGTGGTCCAGATTATTGATTATTCTTTGTGCCTTTCCCAAAGAATAGCCGAAAAGCACAGAGTTTCTACCATCGGCCACATTTCCCCGCCACCACTGATTGATGCTATCAAATATCTGTTGCTGGCTTTCCCATTTGTAAATAGGAAGACCAAAGGTGCATTCGGAAATAAATTCATGACACTGGACAGGTTCGAAAGGAGTAGATAAGCCATCGTTTTCAGTTTTGTAATCACCACTGGCCACTAGCACCTCCCCCTTGTACTCCAACCGTATCTGGGCTGATCCCGGTATATGTCCTGCAGGATGCAGAGATATTTTCACCCCGTTCATAACCAGCTCTTCGCCATATCCCATCGTCTCTATGCTGATATCCTGTCCCAGCCGCTGCTTCATCACCTCCTCGGATTGCTCATGTGCAAGGTAATGTTTCATCCCCCAGCGGGAATGGTCCGCATGCCCATGGGTTATCACAGCTTTTTCCACTGGCTTCCATGGATCTATAAAAATATCTGCTTGAGGACAGTATAGCCCTCTATCGGTTAATTCTAAAAGTGACATAATCGAGCTGGTTTCTAAATTTAACCTGCTCCTTAGAAATAAGTTTTATTTTTGGATACAAAGGCTTAAAGTCACTAAGTTTTTTCTGTGTCTTAGTATTTTTGTGGCGGATATTTTTTTGCTACAAAGGCGCGAGGTCACTATTTTTTTGTGTCTTAGCGTGGCAGCTTTTTTTAATTAAACCTCTATGGCCTCTTCCAAAGAATTGCAGTATTTGATATCCAGTTTATCAATGATATTATCCGGATTATTTTTCATTATCTGTTCTTTGGCGATCATGACCATTTTTTCAAACCATTTTTCATCCGGTAGGATTTTTCTATGTTTCTGTACGCCATACTCAAGCATCTCATTTTTCCAATGTAAAAAATACCATTCCATACTTGGCTGATGAAAAGCTCTAAGTGCTCTTTTATCGAATATAAATTTAGTGTATCCTCCTTTTTTGATAATGTCAGAAATTCTCAGAAAAATATCTTTAAAAATATCTATAGGGACATAATCAGTCAATAACTCACAGATGACCATGCCTTTATCTTTACAGGCATATACCCTGGCATCTCTTTCCTCAAATATTAAACTAAAATTATTAGTTTCAATGATGTTAATAGTAGCATTCATAATGAAGTAATGATAATATGGTTAGTGAAAGGATTTTTTCTTCATAGTAGGGGCATTGGCCACCTCTGTTTTGAAGCTGTCCAAATTCTCTTCCAGACGAATAGCATATTCCAGAGTTGTTTTCATCATTTCCTGCTGAGAGGAAATCTGTTCTTTCAACCTTTCCAGTTCACTATTCATCTCGGCCAGTTTATATTCATACTCTTTTTTAAGACGCTCTTTTTCTATTCTGGCTTTTATCAGTTCTTCCTTAAAAATCAAAAATGATTCTGGTGGAGTCTTCATATTTATTTTTATTACTCTGTGTTGATACCATTTGCTACAGTGAATTTTGTTTCTTTAATTTTAAAGACCCTTCACTGAAGACATTCCTCCATCTATATGCATAACTTGCCCAGTCATCCAGCTTGCTTCTTCTGATAAAAGATAAGCAGCAGCAGCGGCTATATCTTCTGGTTTTCCATATCGACCCAGAGGGTGTCTTTTATTGGAAGCCTCCTGTTTATCATCTGTTGCTAATAGTTGCTTTGCCAAGGGAGTATCGGTAAGGGAAGGAGCGATGAGATTCACACGTATATTAGACGGAGCCCACTCTGCTGCCAAGGACCTGCCGAGCCCCTCCAAAGCACCTTTGGCACTACCGATTGAACTATGGAAACTCATACCTGACTGGACAGCCACAGTACTAAAAAGGACTACTGATGCATTTTTGGATTTCTTTAAACTTTTAAAACATGCCTGCAAAACTTTGACAGCACCTAATAAGTTTATTTCTAAGTCATTTCTGAAATCTTCTATAGTAAATCTGTGAAATGGTTTCAGATTAATAGATCCCGGACAGTAAACCAATCCGTGAATTTCACTCGGAAGTCCCTCTAAAGATTCCAGCTCTTGCATTACATCTAGATTAGAGCCATTTTCACCAGAGCGAGAGTATAAATGTAAATTTGCTTCCTTCACATTTAATATTTTTACCAGGGCCTGACCTATACCACTGTTACCTCCTATTATTACTATATTTTTATCTTTCATTTTGACTTTCTACTTTTCAGCTATAGAATCATAAAAAGGCCCAATTGTTTAGTAAATGGGCATAAAAAAACCGGTGACTATGCACCGGCCAATTTAATGTTTCATATCCTTTGATCTATAGTCCAACTTTGTGGTCCATAGCTATATATTGCATGAATTCATTTCTAGTCTGTTCATCTTTTTCAAACTTCCCACCATAGTAGGAAGTGACTGTACTACTATTTACATCCTGTATTCCTCTGGATGATACACACATATGATGAGCATCTACTATCACTGCCACATCTTCGGTACCCAGTATCTCTTTAAAGGCATTGCCGATTTGCATAGTAAGCCTTTCCTGAACTTGTGGTCTCTTAGCAAAATACTGCACCAACCTATTGATCTTGGACAGTCCGATTACATGTCCATTTGAAATATAGGCCACATGGGCCTT
>DATHVH010000035.1:0-12377 GCA_035461405.1 Anditalea sp. | reverse complement strand
TGTACAGGGATCTACTATTGGAACTGTATCTGATTTGGATGGAAGGTATACAATAGAAGTACCAGAAGGTGCAATCCTTAGAGTGTCTTACATCGGCTACGAAACCCAGAGAATCGAAATCGGGAATAGGACTACTATAGATATTACTTTAGCAGAGGATGCTGCTTCTATGGATGAGGTAGTGGTCATCGGCTACGGTACACAGCAAAGAAGGGATATCACCGGTGCCGTGGGGCAGGTAAAAGGCGATGATATACGCAACCTTCCAGTAGCCGGAATAGACAGGGCCATGCAGGGCCGAGCTGCGGGTGTGGTCATAGCTGCCAACAGTGGTGCTCCAGGATCGGGTACTACGGTCCGTATTAGGGGCAATAGCTCAATATATGGCAATAATGAACCACTATATGTAGTAGATGGAATTCCATTAGGAGAGAATGTAGGAGGGATGGAGCAGATCGTTAACCCTAATGATGTCGAGAGTATAGAAATACTTAAAGATGCATCCGCAGCCGCTATATATGGTTCTAGAGGGGCTAATGGTGTAGTGCTGATCACTACTAAAAAAGGAACTTCCGGTACTCCTCGGATTATGTTCAATAGCTACTATGGGGTGAAAAATGCCTGGAGAAGACCAGAAATGGCCAATGCTACGGAATTTGCAAGGGTCCATTTATTGGCACATGCCAATGGAGGCACAGCACCAATACCGGCTATAGCAGAGGTATCCCCGGAATCTTGGGGGCAAGGTACAGACTGGTGGGATATAGTTAACCAAACAGGTTCGGTTCAAAATTATGATTTTTCCATTATGGGTGGAACGGATAAAATGACCTATTCTACAAGTTTAGCATATTTTAAAGATGAAGGGTTTATTAGAACCTCGGAATTTGATCGGCTTACTTTTAGGCTAAATACTGAATATAAACTTTCCAATAGGATTAAATTTGGGACCAATCTATCCCTTATACATAATAGTAGGAGAGGAATTAATGAAAACACCGGTGAAGGTGGTGGGGTCATCGCATCTGTTTTTCAATTAGATCCAATTTCTCCAGTATATAAAACCAGGGAGCAACTCGAAAGAGAAGCAGCTACCGAAGGTATAGATATTAATAATCCATATAACATATATGCCCAATCACTTTTTACCAATAGAAATAATCTTGCGGGTAGATTATCCAGAAATCTTGGAAGAAACAAAGAATTGAGAGTATTGGGAAATATCTATGCAGAACTGGAATTATTGAAAGGTTTAACATTCAAATCTGATTTAGGGCTTCACCTGAGAAATGGAGATTTCAACAATTTCAGTCCACAGTACTGGATAGGTCCCAATGATTTTTTAGAAGAAAGTATAGTATCTAGGACCAATACCAAAAACACAGATATTGTATTCAACAATACGCTAACATATAGCAGAAAAATAAATGGGCATGACTTCTCTATCATGGGAGGTATGACAGCAGAAGAGTTTTTCTATGAAGAAATGTATGCCCAAAGATTCGATACTCCGACAAATGATCCAAGCCTTTGGTACCTTAATGCAGCGTCTCGTTTAGGTAATGCGATGGGTTATGCAGAAAAAAACACATTACTTTCTTATATAGGCAGGGTAATTTATTCATTCAATGATAGGTATCTATTTGCTGCCAGTATGAGAGCAGACGGATCCTCTAGGTTTGGTGAAGGCAATAGGTGGGGATATTTTCCTTCTATGTCTGCCGGATGGAGAATTTCTGAAGAAAGCTTCTTCTCCAATATCGGAGGTACATGGTTGAATGACTTTAAAATCCGTGGGGGATGGGGTCAGATCGGAAATCAAAGAATCACTAATAATGCGTACATCAACGTGTTGGCCGGAAATGATAGAGATAGATATGCCTTCGGTCCTGACGAAAGAATGTACCCAGCTCTTAGACCCCAGAATATCGGAAACCCATTGATTCAGTGGGAAACAGTAGAGCAAACCAATATAGGATTTGATGCCGCTCTCTTTAATGGCAAGTTTACCTTCTCGGCTGATTATTTTATTAAAGATACCAAAGATAATTTACTTCGATTACCTCAGCCTTTATATGTAGGCAGTCCTTCTCCATGGGCCAATGCCGGTCAAATAAGAAATAGTGGCTATGAATTTACATTGGGATACCGGAACTATGACAGAGAATTCCGTTATGCTATCAATGGGAACATTACCTTTTTAAGAAACGAAGTAATAAGTCTTGCCTCAGGAGATCCTATCCCTGGTGGAGATTCCAGAGCAGGTCAGTCCACACGGACGGCAGTAGGCCATCCAATTGCAGCATTTTATGGATGGGTTACAGATGGTATATTCCAGAATGAAGAAGAAGTAGCTGCTGGGAATCAACCCAATGCAAGACCGGGAGACTTTAGGTTTCGGGATATAAATGGAGATGGCGTGATCAATGATCAGGATAGAACCTTTATCGGTAATCCTAATCCAGACTATACCTTCGGAATGAACTTTACTTTCGAATACCGAAATTTTGACCTGAATGTTTTCATGCAGGGTCAGTATGGAAATGATGTCTTTCTTTATGAAAAATATTTTAGCTGGGTGGGCGATGGCTCCTATAATACTATAGCTGGTCTGGAAAATATGGCATGGCGAGGTGAGGGTACATCCAATACACAACCTATTATTTCATCAAGTGTCGCTAACAATAATTTCCGGGTATCTGATTGGTATTTATCTGATGGATCATATCTCAGAGTTAAAAATGTACAGTTGGGATACAATTTACCTTCAGACTTATTTTCTAGATACGGTGTAGCGGGTCTCAAAATTTGGGTAGGAGGTGAAAATCTGCTCACATTCACCAATTTCCAAGGTCTGGATCCTGAAATAGGAGTAAACCATGGTACTTTGAGTTCAGGTATGAACCAATATGCCTATCCTGTTGGAAGGACCTATATGGCAGGATTGATGATCAATTTCTAATTTCTAACTCTTAATCCAAACTTAAAATGAAAGCTATAAAAATTACGTTTAGCATCTTCCTGATTACGATATTTATGGGGTTAGGTAGTTGTTCTGAAGATTTCATAGATGTTCCGCCACTTGGCCTGGCCAGTGATGCCAATTTTGACCCTGTGGCTGCTGTAACATCCAGCTATAACATCATGGGGAATTATGATAACCGATGGAGTGATTGGAGGATATTGGTGACAGGGGATGTTTTATCAGATGATGCTTGGAAGGGTGGAAGTTCACCCAATGATCAGATTGATCTGGCGAGAATGAACAATTTTGCCACTCTGCCCAGTAATGTGATAGTAAGGGACCACTGGATGTTGTTTTATCAGCGTATATTCAGGTTTAACTGGGCACTTACCAATATCCAAAATTTAGAACCTCAAAGTGATCTGTATAGAAGGCTGCAAGGAGAGGTGAAATTTTTAAGGGCATTACATTATTTCTATTTAGTCAGGATATTTGGTGATGTGCCTTTGATAGATAGGCCATTGGGAATTAATGAGAGAGATTTGACAAGAGAATCCTCTACTAATGTATATGCTTTTATAGAGAGAGAACTTTTGGAAGCAATGGACATGCTTCCCTTAAAAAGCGAATACAGGACTATAGATTTAGGGCGAGCTACGAAGGGGGCTGCACAGGGATTGCTATCAAAAGTTTATCTATACCAAGGCAAATTCAATGAGGCCTTCCAGCACTCGGAAGCTGTAATCAATTCAGGAGAATATAGATTGACCCCCGATTATGCTGATATTTTTATCCGTGCAAATCAACATGGCCCAGAATCTGTTTTTGAAGTAACATTTGCAGTTAATGACCAAATGTCAAATCCTTCCTACCACGCCATAGCCCAAAGATCAAGAAATGTATTTTCGGGATGGGGCTTAAATGGGCCTACTAAGGACTTGCTTGATGCTTTTGAACCTGGCGATCCCAGAATTATACACACTTTTACCTTTGATGGGGATATATCTGAAGGAGAAGTCCATATAAATTCAGGATATGATAATCCTGATGAAATGCATAGCAGAAAAGCATTTAAGCCTAGATCTATGATTGGTAATTCAGCTAATGATGGAGAAAACTTTAGAGTCCTCCGCTATGCGGAAATTCTTCTTATCAATGCTGAAGCAGCCAATGAGATAGGTCAAGCACAAACGGCCTTGAACAGGTTAAATATGGTAAGAGAAAGAGCTAGGAATTCTTCCATCACCGATAGACATAGAAGTTTTATCAATTATGATTTGGCTTCTCCTGCTGTAAGGGTGCCAGATATAGCAGAAATGGACCCAAATACCTTACGAAATCTAATATGGAGAGAAAGAAGGTTAGAGCTTGCTTTGGAAGGGGACAGATTCTATGATTTGGCTAGGCAGGGAAGAGCCGGTGAGGTTCTCCGAGCATTTTCTGCTAGATATAATGTAGATAAGGGAAGCGGTTTTGTGGATGGAGTCCATGAAAGGTTTCCTATCCCTCAAGATGAAATTGATAGAACTGGTGGCCTTATCCAACAGAACCCAGGTTACTAAACTATAACATTTGGGCATAATGATTTACCGAAATATTTGTTTAAATTATTTCGGTAAATCTCTATTATTTTATTTTAAAAACTTATATAATTTTCGATTTATAAAGTTTGTTATCATTCTATAACATTCCCCATTAATAATACATTATGATAAAAAAAAGTATTTTGTTGTTTATATATATAGTTCTAGGTTGTTCTATTGTATTTGCTCAGGCACAGGAAGAATTGCCTGCTTATGGCAAAGTTGATTTTACTAAAATAATAAGGCCTTGGGACGGATTTGGATTTAATTATGTAGAGACAGCACAAACTTTTGATTATCAAAAATGGCCACAGGATTATGGTGGTTTTAGTAAACTTAATGAGGCAGATAAAAAAGAGATTATTGACTTAATATTTGGAGAAGATGGATTAAAAGTAAGTTTAATCAAAATGTTTCTTGATCCGCTTCACCAAACTGAGAAAGGGGGTCCTTATGATCATAAGACCACTACAGCACATATGAGGCATTTTGTAAAAAGTGGACTAGCTCTTTCAAAATTACGGGGGGATGACCTTTCTATCATAAGTACTTTATATAGTCCTCCCGCATATATCACTAAGCAGAAAATCTTAAGAGGCAGAGATCTGGATCCTGAGCATTTGGATGACTTATGTGACTATTATGTGGATTGGGCATATTTTCTGAAGGAAGAAGGATTTCCCATCAAATACCTATCGCTTCATAATGAAGGAGAGGATTGGTATCGATGGCCAGCAGATGGAGGACATGGACATATCATTGAGGTAGGTCATGATTATAATTTCTTTTGGCCTATAGGGCAAACTACCACAGTGATCAAAAGACTAAGAGAAAAACTTGATCAAAGAAATCTCCAAGACATAGGTATCACTAATGGAGAATATACCAATTGGTATAGATTCAATGCCTGGGGATATGGAGATGAGCTGGTGAGTGATGATAAAGCTATGGAAAATCTAGCTATGATAACATCCCATGGATTTTATGTTGGTGATATGTCTGCCGGGCATTGGTATGGACCACATACCTCCTCAGGAAATGATAAACTCAGAGAAAAGAAACCACTATTACATTCTTGGACTACATCTACCGCATGGAATACCTTTACGAGAGTACAACCTAGGGTATATTATACAGATTGGGATTTTATAAAGCAGATCCAGAATTCTATTTATGAAGCTAAACTAAACGGCATCATACCGTGGGCAGGGATCCAAACTGAGTCTGAATGGAACAAACCTGATCCCAATCCGGGTTGTGCCATAAGGGTGTTTGATGATGGTACCTGGCAGATTAATAAAGCTTACTATTACTATAAGCAGGTCAGCAGGGTAGGGCAGCCAGGTACCAATGTGGTAGATGCTTACATTATGAGCACTGAACTATCATTGATAGCATTTGGCCAAGGAAAGCAAGGCACCTCTAATGCTCTTGTGGTCATCAATTCAAGTAATGAGCCTAGACATATGTCCTTAGAGATAAAAGGATTGAAAGGTAATAATCTAAAAGCATACAGAACTGCTGGAAGAGAAGATATCATAGTGAAAGAAACACGCTCTCCTTCTGACCCTGAAGGGGAAAACTATCAGCCTATATCTGATTTTACTTTAATAGACGGAGTGCTTGCCTATACGGCACCTCCAGGATCTGTAACCACATTTGCAGAAAAGGAATAACATTATTTGATTAAAATTTATAGGGTGTAATTATTATCCCACATGGAGTATGAATAATAACCACAAAAAAAATTGTAAATGAACTCAACATCACTTGATTTTATACTTCATCAAAGGGATTTTATTAAATCCCATAATGATGAGTTGGTTATAGATACCGATACACATATTACCCATCCTAAATTAATAGGTGCACAGGTAAAATATAAAATGAAAACCTACAAAGGATATTTTCAAGGTATGCCTATAACTGCTGAACAGCTTATAAATGAAATGGATTTAAATGGGGTGGATATGGCCCTCACATGGCAGAACCCCGCCTGTATTGACTATGGTAAAAATCAAAAAGTAAACTACCAAAAGTTAATGGAAGCGAATGAATATATCTATACTTCTTCCCGAAAATACCCCACCAGATTTATACCTGCAGGGTGGACTGATCCTATGGCTTTGGGAGTAGATTTAGCCAAGCAATGCGTAGAAAAACTGGTGGTGGAATATGGATTTCCCATTGTAAAAATGAACCCTGCCCAAAATGAATTTTACATGGATAGCCCGATGGTTTTTGAAGTTTTGGAAACGATAATAGGCCTTAATGCTATCCCTGCATTTCATGTTGGCAGTGATACGGAATATACTTCGGTAGAAGCCTTGGAAAAAATTGCCAAAACTTTTCCTGAAACTCCTATAATAGCTGTACATATGGGTGGGGGAGGTGCAGGTTATAATGAAGCTGAATGTAATTACCATGCTATAAGAAATCTCGGTTTGAAGTATGCAAACTTAAAATTTCCATTAAGTGCCAAAAGAGATACCCACATCGAAAGTGATTTGATTTCTTATAAATTAGCGGGAAATAAATTTTATAAAAATTTATTCTATGCTAGTGACGCCCCTTACGGAAAAATAGCATGGAATGTAGGGGGCTTTAAATCTCTATTGAAAAACTTGAGGTCTCCTGAATATCTGGCTGACGTTAGATTGCAGGAACACCCAAATCTATTTGACCAGGATTCAGAAAGACAGATAATGGGTAGAAACTTTGCTGCCTTCATAAGTGAAATTTACAGTAAAATTTTGAATGTATATGGATTTGAAAAAACAGGCCAAGAAGATAGAAATTAACCTTTTTAATAGTATCTGATGCCACTAGTTATTGTTTTTATTGGGATTTTATTTCTTCTTTTTTTAATGATTAAGCTGAAAATCAGTCCTTTCCTTGGACTGATTTTCACTTGTTTGTTTGTAGGAGTTCTTATTGGATTAGATTTTTTGCAGATTATTGATGCTATTGGGGTAGGGTTTGGCAATACCTTAGGAAAAATAGCACTCATACTGGTATTTGGCGCCATGCTAGGAAAACTTATAGAATCAAGTGGCGCAGCACAGGTGATCACAGATGAGCTGGTAAAAAAATTCGGTTTGCCCAAAATACAGTATGCCATATTGATCACTGGGTTTTTGGTAGGTTTACCAATGATGTATAATGCTAGCTTTTTAGTCATGATACCCCTTATTTATGCCCTCAGCTTAAGGACCAAACTTCCCCTGATGTATTTAGGTATACCGCTATCAGCTACTTTATCTATAGCCCATGCATTCCTTCCGCCCCATCCAGCTCCTACATATGTGTCCGTTATATTTGGGGCAGATTTGAATATGGTTCTTTTATATGGACTTGGGCCGGTCATTCCAGCCTGTTTTTTAGCAGGTATATTATTTTCCAAGTTATTTAAGCATTACACTAATTTACCTCCGGTCAATCTTTTTACCCCTACTGTTATAGATGAAAAAGATTTGCCTGGACTTACGGAAAGTATCCTGGTGGCCATAAGTCCGGTAATCTTCATGCTTTCTGGGACCTTGCTTGACTTTATATTAGGGCCATTACCTGAAAAAAGCGTAATGATAAGTGAGGGATTTTTAAATCCTAAAGCGTATTACCAATACTTATTATTGGATCGGGGAGTATCAGAATATTTAGCGGTGGTAGGAGGTGTCACCTTATCTTTTCTCAAATTTTTGAGTGATGCTAATATGGCATTGATGTTAGCAGTACTTTTAGGTTTATGGCTTTTGGGAATAAAAAAAGGGAGGTCTATGGAAGACCTTATGCATCAGTTAGGTATGGCCGTCAGTGCCATTGCTATGATACTTTTGATAATAGGAGCTGGTGGGGCTTTTTCAGAAATTCTAAAAGCAGGGAAAGTCAATGAGTTTATAGCGCAGGTTTCGAATGGTATGCAGTTCAATCCATTGATTATAGCATTTTCTATAGCTGCCATTCTCCGATTTGCAGTAGGGTCTGCTACTGTAGCCACTATGACCGCAGCACCTATTGTTTTACCCATGGCAATCCAATACCAAGTGCCTCCAGAGTTAATGGTACTTGCTACAGGCTCTGGAAGTTTAATGTTTTCCCACTTCAATGATGTTGGTTTCTGGATGTTTAAAGAATATTTCAATCTTAATATTAAGCAAACCTTTTTGATATGGTCCGTTATGGAAACTATAATCGCATTGGTGGGATTAGGTTTCTGTTTAATAGTCTATTATTTCTTTTTCTAGCTATAAGTTGTACCGGGAACGTTATAATGTAAAAATTAAGTGGTTTTTCATTTTTTTGTTCAAGTATAAAGTCATATTAAGTTACTTTAGAGTAATCTAATAATGAACAAAAAAGCACTTCATATGACTTTTAAGATACTGCTCAAAAAAGTTATTATTAAAAATTCAGGTATAATATTACTCTGCTTTAGCATGAATCTTTTCTCATGTGAAACAAATTCACAGACCACAGAAACAGATGAATACATGTGGGTCCAATCAAAAACAGGTGGTGGTGGATACATTACAGGTCTTGTTCAAAATCCCCAGGATCCACCAATATGGTATGCTCGCTGTGACGTAGCAGGCGTATTTAAAAGTATAGATAATGGAGTTACCTGGCAGGCATATAATGGAGGAATGGAAAGATGGTTTCATCATTCTGTCAGGAGTATCGCAATAGATCCCACTAATCCTGATGTGCTTTACAGATGTTCAGGAGATTTTAGAAATGGTCAATTATTTGGAAGCATCCATAAATCCACCGATGCAGGAAATACATGGAGGGAGATGACAGATCAGATCGGATATTATGGGAATGGACCAGCTAGAATGTTTGGTGAACTCATTCAGGTAGATCCATTTGATGCTGATGTAATATTGACAGCAGGTTTTACTGGGGGCATTTGGATGAGTTATAATGCTGGGGAAAATTGGGAATATAAAGCAGCTCAGGAAAAAAGTTTTTCAGTGGTCGGTATCAATTCCCATTTTCCGGACATTTATTATGCTGCAGCTAAAGACGGGATATTATTTTCCTCAAATGACAAAGGTGAAAATTGGAAAATAGTCTACAAAAATAAGGAGTGGCATTTTACAGAATTATTATTTGACAAAAGAGATTCAAATATTATCTATGGTGCCACTATAGAAACTAACGTATCTACTGCCAATGACAGAAAATCAGTTACCGGTGGAATATATAAAAGTATAGATGGGGGTAGATCATTTAAAAAAATAATGAATGGCCTTCCAGAAGAGTATCAATATAATACCTTAACTGCTCATGCTGATCATCCGGATATCCTCTATACTGCCCCAGATGCCAGACCGGGCCATACACTTTCTCCGGTTCCCATTTATATAAGTGAAAACGGTGGGGACCATTGGAGGTTGGTAAGTGAAACAGATTGGTCTGATCTTGAAAATTATCCAACTTATATCCGATCCCTTCAGCATGTGGGCTGGGCTATTTCTAAAATAAGAATAGATGTATCAAATCCTGATAGAGTATATTTTTCCAATTGGTATGGCGTTTCAGCTAGCGAAAATAAGGGTTTGACGTGGAATGCAAATAATTTCAGTGGACTGGAAACCAATTGCCTAGAAAATATTTCTGTTTTTGGAGAGGAGGTATATTATACAGTAGCAGATCATAGCCCTATGCTTAGCAGTGACTATGGTGAAAGCTTTGTATCGTTACCTTCACCAGGATTACCTTCCAGTACTGCTTTGACGGTGGCACAATCTGATCCTGATTTCAGATTATTTGGTGCACGAAATAAAGGCAAATCTGCTATAGTAGCTTTAAAAAATGATGATATATCAATACTGAAAGATTGGGATGTGGTATCGTATGTCCAGGCATTAAGAGAAGATCCTTTTAATCCAGGACACTTTTATGCCTATATAGATGGGAAGCTTGATCAAGCGGGAGGACTTTATAAAAGCATTGATTGGGGAGAATCATGGGAAAAATTAAATCTGAAATTGGGAACACATATCCAATCGCTTCCACATAATGCTGAGTTTATAGAAAATGAATTACTGAATATTGTAATTGGTCAAAGAAAGAATGTAGTGGGGGCTGATAAATTATTAAGTCTGGATAATTTCCGAAAAGGTACTATTTACTTTGGAGAATGGACTGAAGGTATTTTCAGATCTGATGATAGCGGTATATCTTGGAAAAAGGTGGGGAAGGGCCTTCCTTTCTATAATGACACCGCTTCAGTACTTACAGTAATCAAGGCTGATCCGAACCAGGAGGGGAGAATCTATGCTGGATTTATAAGAGAAGGTCTATGGAAAAGTAATGATTATGGTGATACTTGGCAAAAAGTATTTCCTTTAGATGATACTTTATTTAATGTCAGTGCTCTGCAACTTGCCGGGGAAAAGAGTGAAGAAATATATATAGGAAGTGAGGACTTATATTGGTCACCGTGTAAGCCTGCTTTAATGATGAGCAAAGATGATGGTAAAACTTGGAGAAATGTATATGATCCATCAAAAGGCGCTTTACGAATTAAGGGATTGGACGTGGATAGTAAATCCCAAAGAATTTTTATTGCTACTAGTGGTAACGGTGCGTTTTACGTGTCTCTTAAATAGATAGAAAAAGACTGCTATAAAGTAAATTATTTAGTTAATTTGGGTTGATAATAGTAAACCCAATAATTATATGATGAAAAGTGAAGGTATCACCATCAAAGATATCGGAAAAAAATTAGGGATATCCACTTCTACAGTTTCCAGGGCCCTAAGAGATATGCCAGATGTAAATCCAGAAACCAAAACGGCAGTGATGGAATTAGCCAAAGCGCTTAATTATCAGCCTAATCTGGTGGCATTAAGTTTAGTAACCAAACGTACAAAAACCATTGGTGTAATCATCCCCAGCTTTACCACTTACTTTTATTCAGAAGCTATTAGTGGGATACAGGAAATAGCGCAGAATGCAGGCTATCATGTGATGATATGTCATACTAATGAAAGCTATGAGGCTGAGAAAAAAAATATCCAAATGATGCTCTCCAGTCGTGTGGATGGTATTATAGTTTCTATTACACGGGAAACAGAGGATTATAAACATCTGGAACGCTTGGTAGAGAAAGGTATTCCTCTCGTACTTTTTAATAGGATATGTGACCTAAATGTACCTAAGGTTCAAGTGAATGATTATGACGGGGCCTATAAAGCTACCGCACATCTTATAGAACAGGGTTGTGAAAAAATAGCGCATATAACAGGCCCGGAAAACCTGGCGCTTTGTAAACAGCGCCTTCGTGGTTATTTGGACGCAATGAACCATTACCGCAAAAAAATATATGAAAACTTGATAGTATATTCTGACTTCAGTATAGAAAGTGGGATGGAATGTGCAAAAGAACTAATAAGTAAATCAATTAAACCAGATGGCGTATTTGTAGTGTGTGATACCGCTGCATATGGTGCTATGCATGTGTTTAAAAAAGAAGGGTATAAAATTCCTCAGGATATAGCTGTAGTAGGTTTTACAAATGAACCCATGTCCGAACTATTTGAACCAAGTTTAACTACTGTAGCTCAACCTATTAATAAGATTGGCCAGACTGCTGCTAAGATGTTTATAGAAATGCTGGAAGAGGGTAAAGACTATATTCCCGAAACACGAATCCTTAACAGTGAACTTATTGTAAGGAATTCTAGCAGACGGAACGGGAAGTACTAGAGTGGATATCTGATAACTGATAATTTAAATTAAAATGACGGAACAAGCAGGAGGGATAGCTCCAAGGGACAGGTAGATCGGTTTGCTTAAAGTACGTGGAATGAAGATTTCAC
>DATHVH010000034.1:0-1564 GCA_035461405.1 Anditalea sp. | reverse complement strand
TCCGAACAGAGAAGTTAAGCCCGTTAGCGCAGATGGTACTGCTGTATTGTGGGAGAGTATGTCGTCGCCTTGTTTTTGAAACCCTTCATCATTTATTTGATGAAGGGTTTTTTTGTGGAATAAAGTGAAGTACTACCGTATTGTGGGAGCCCGAGAACTATCGGGATCGTCGCCCCGCCCGTACCGAACGGTACGTTCGGGCGGGCTTGTTTTTGAAAGACCTTTACTGAAAAGTAAAGGTCTTTTTTTGTTTTAAACTTTTTCTAAAAGCACGTATCGAAAGATAGGTGCTTTTCTTGTTTAGGGTAATCACCTCGTTTGTTCTTTCCAAACACCCAATCCTTTCTAACCACAGTGTACACAAATGCACAGAGATTCACAGAGTTAATATTGCACTGTGTCCTCTGTAACGTACACCATTTAAACTCTGTGTTTAAGCTAAAGAGGTAAAACAAAGAAATAGTATTCTCCTTAAATCGGAGCTCAAAAAGTTTAAATATTAGTTGTGAAAATATAAAAATTAACATGAAAATTGCCTAATATGCCTAAATACAGTATATTAGAATAACAACTTCGAAAATTACACTATGCCTATTTGTAATGTTAATTTCCCGTCCAAATTGATTTTTATCTCATTACTTCTTATCAATTTGGGTTGTACCTCTGAAGAATCCCGGGATGATGAAAATGAAATCCTCGAACCCTACGTATCAGCAGAAATAGGGGGCAATGCCTGGGCAGGTGATAGCATAACCAGATCTGCCATTTCCAGTGTTAGGGACACCCAATCTTATTCACTTATGGCGCAGGATAACAATTTTTTTATATATATAACACTTATTGAATCTGATACTTTTGATGAAGGAGTAATTGCACCAGGTTATTATAGATGAACTAAAATCTTTATGGAATTTGGACAATTTTATGGTAATTATGCAATTCAGGCCTATTTTCAGGAGAATAGGAGTACCAGTGACAATGAAATTGAAATTATTCATAGTGATGGCAATACTATTTCAGGTAATTTTTCCGGGACATTTTATAAAGGAGATAGGAATTATCCACCTGTTGTAGATGAAAATTCTCCTGATATAATATATATTACAAATGGGGAATTTAGAAATATGCCATTGAATCTTTTCCCTTCTTATCCATGAAAAAATAATGTAAGTAGGAGCCGGATTTAGTTTTTATTAGTCATTCAAACTTAAGAATCAATAATATCCTTATACTCCAGAAAAAACATCTCCAAAATACTCATCTGTTCACTCAAAAACTCCTGCACCTGAGGCCAGTCTGCCTTTCGATATACATTTACATTTTTGAGTTCCACATACACACGGGAAACGATCTTTCCTTCCGGTAGTTGGTAGTGTTCTTCATAGATGGCTTCCGGAAGGTATTCAGTTAAAAGAATGTTTTTCAGGGAGCACATCTTTTCATAATAGTAAGCTCTTATAACTTCATCTACCGCAGTAATATCAAGAGATACCTGCGCATCTTCAGTAGTGAAAGAAAATTTTAGCTGGATCTCCTTTATTTTAGTATCATAAAGAATCCATTT
>DATHVH010000033.1:0-29640 GCA_035461405.1 Anditalea sp. | reverse complement strand
TTTTTACTGATCCTATTACCTGTAATTCCTCTTTGGGCTTTACTCCTAAACCTTTCGATTTGATCAGACCTAGTTTTTAGGTGTTTGGTGCTGCAGTTCTCTACCCTTTGGCGCCACCTCTTGTAACTGCTGAATTTAAGGGTTTTCTTCATCAGGGCTTTTACCTCATCTTCTTGCAAGCCAAACTGAAAGGAAATGGCATCAAACGGCGTCCGGTCTTCCCAGGCCATCTCGATGATACGGTTAATATCTGTACCTGTTAAAAAACCGTTTTCCTCTTCTTCTATATTTTCTAAACGCCTATTGGAAGGCTGGTCCGTATCATCATTTATTATTTTTTCTTCAGCCATAGTTTTCTATAAGTTCTATCCGGATCGTAATCCTCCGCTTGCTTTTCTGTATTGAATTTTCTTTTCCCTCTGGGATCATTTCCCACCCCCGCTTGATAAGCCCAGTTGCCCCAATTGCTGCATACATCATAGTCTATCAGCTGCTGTTCAAAATAGGCTGCACCATACCGCCAGTCAATATGGAGATCATTGACCAGATAGCTGGCCACGTTCTGTCTTCCACGGTTGCTCAAATAGCCTGTAAGCTTTAACTCCAGCATATTGGCATCGATGAAATCATCACCAGTTTTTCCATTTATCCATTTCTCCAGAAGTTCCTGATTGTGGAGAGACAGGTTGGGATCATGTTTTTTTATGCCGTTCTGCTGGAAAAACTTGTTTTGGTATTTCTTCATCATAAACCGGAAATAGTCCCGCCACATCAATTCAAATATCAGCCAATAGGTGGAATCATTGCCTCCATGCTGTTCTTCATATTTCTTAATTTCATGATAAACTCCTCTGGGAGAAAGACAGCCCAAGGATAGCCAAGGAGAGAATTTAGTGGAAAAGATTTCTCCCACCATGCCATTCCTGGATTCTTTGTAGGTCGAAACCGCCTTACTTTCAAAAAAGTAGTACTCCACCCGCTGCAGGCCGGAGGTCTCGCCACCTTTAAAGTTTAATACCTGCCTCTTGTCCGGCTCTTTGGCTTGCAAACCCAGACCTTCCAAACTAGGTAAGTCCAGTGGAGGGATCGGGGGGGAATTGATTTGATTGGGAGAGGGAAATACCGGCCTTACCTGTGATTCAGTTTCCACCTGTTTTCTGAAATTCGTAAAGACATCCGGAATTTCATTGATAGGAAAGGGTAAATCCTGGGCATGATTTAGCGTACTGGTACTATAGACTTCCAGAGAACATTTAATCTCCCAAAGTGCTTTTTCAACTTTCTCTGCAGTTTTTTTTTCTTCATATGCCACTTCTTTTTTGGCATATACTCTTTGGGCTCCGTACTCAAGGGCTATGTTTGGTATTTCGATTTCTGGTTTACCTCTTAATAGTATCAGACCAGATCCAATATTTCTTAATCTTGAATCAAGATCCCCCAGCGACTCAAGGAGAAATTTAGTCCTAAAAGAACCTGTTTTTAAGAAACCAAATGCTGTTTTTTGAAAATGAGATTCGTCCAAGCAATATACCGGAATCACTCTATCGTTTTGTTCTATTGCCCTATATAAGGTTTCATTGTCATATAACCTCAGATCGGTTTTAAACCATACAATGGATGTTCGCATTTTAAATCTACTTTTTATCTTAATTGTTATGCAAAAATCTATAGCTCTATGTAATTGTTTTTGTGCTTTTTGCACCTATCACTGCAATAGACTACTTCGGACCAATCTCTATCCCACTTCTTTCGCCAGCTGAAACTGAGCTTACACACTGGGCAAATTTTGGTAGGAAGATGCTGCTTTTTTATTCCTTTCATTTCACAATTAAGGTTTTGTATAACAGATTTGTTTAAGCATAATAAGAAAAATTAAGCTTCGGCCGTGGGCTTAAATTCTGTTAATTATTTAATTTTTCGTTACCGCATTTTATATCTTTGCGATTGAATTTAAATTAACAATGAAAAAATTAATACTATTTCTTTTAATTCTCCTACCTGCATATTCATATGCTCAGGTAGAAAGGGATTCTATTCCAAATGTTTTCCTTGACAGTATTTTTATTAACGAAATAGAAATACAAATTGGGCGAAAGCCCAAAGTATTGCATGCGGAACCCCTTTATATAGACTTAATACGGGATTTAGGAGCCAGAAAAGGTGAAAAAGAGTGGAACGTAGGACTGGGAATGAAAGGTGGACAAAACTTTAATGAATACGAAGCTTTAGTAGAATATGAGTGGGCACCTATAGATAGATTAGGTTTTGAAGTGGAGTTACCATTTACGCTTTATGGACAATTTGATCCAGGTGAAGGGTATACCCGGCCATCCAACCGGCTAGAGAGTTTAAAACTTGCTACCCAATGGACCTTTCTTGTGTCTGAAAAACATAGCACTTCATTGGCCCTTGGTTATATTCATGAATTTGAGCTGACTGATTTAAACAAATTGGGCCAGGAAAATCTGCTTAAAGGAAATGTTTATAATCCTTTTTTTATAGCAGCTAAGAGATGGGGAAGGAATTACCATACATTAATATATACTGGACCCAGGCTAGTTAGAGAATTCGGCCATAGCTGGGAAGCTATTTATGAAATAAATACCAATTTTCATTATATGGTCACTGGAACTAGAAATTTCATAGGTATTGAAGTTAATAAAGAAATAATGGATAGGCGACTACAAACTGTAATCCGTCCGCAAATGAGGGTAGCTTTGGCAGAGAATCTTATGATAGGCATAGTGACCGGTGTTCCGATAAATAAAGAAATTAGAGGTCTTCAGTCTTTTGTGAGGGTAATTTACGAACCTGGATTTAGGGCTATGCATTGAGAAATATGCAAGGTATTGGTACCAAGCTGTGATCTACTATAGGTAAGGTTTTATCACTCAATTTCTCTATCTATCAATAAATTGTAGCCATTTAGGTTTGATCTTCAGAGGTTTGTATAAGTGAAGATATAAGGTAGGAAGTAACGGCCGAGCTTAATTAGATTACCAAACCATTAATAATATATAGTACCATAAACAAAAAAGCTCGCTAAAATCTGTTCAGCGAGCTTTTTTTAATTTTAATTTTTTGGAGTTACTACAGTATCCACCACATGGATTACACCGTTAGATTGATATACATCTTTGATGGTAACTTTGGACTTGGATCCGTTTTCATCTGAGATATAAATATCATCACCTTTCATCCAGGCGGTGAGTTTTCCTCCATGTACAGTTGTAAGAATTGTTTTGCCATTTTGATTTTTAATAGCTGCAACTAATTCTTTTGAATTCAATCGGCCAGTTACAACATGGTAAGTGAGGATGCTGCTTAGCATTTGCTTATTTTCGGGTTTCACTAAGGATTCTAATGTACCGTCTGGCAGCTTTTCAAATGCTGCATTTGTAGGAGCAAAAACCGTAAAAGGACCTTTTCCCTGTAAAATTTCCACCAGACCTGCAGCCTTTATTGCTGCTACTAGGGTGGTATGATCTGCAGAGTTTACAGCGTTTTCGATAATATTTTTAGACGGATACATTAAGGCTCCCCCGACTTCAGTTGTTTTCTCCATCTGTCCATAAGCCATATGTGCTCCAAGAAAAAACATAGCCATCATGGCTGCATGAAAAATTTTGATTGTCTTCATAAATGATAGTTTTTTAGTTACTATAATTTACGGAGGCAGCTATATATTTGGATTGAGGGTGTCTTAAGTTTTTTTGATGTAAGCTATGCTGTTATAATTCATATCTGGGTATCTTCTAGCACAGTGAATTTTTCGCCAGTTTCCTTTGCCACTAAATTCTTTGCGAGATCGAATAGGTGTGCTTCTGATTCGTAGAAGTGCATCATATATCCAGCAGTATTTACAAAACAGAAAATATCTCCTATTTCGGGCATTTGTTTAAGAGCTATTTTTCTTTTCAAAATAAGCTCTTGTTCCAGACAGTAAGCACCTACCAAAAATCCAGATACTGGTTCTGCATTTAGGTTTTCTTCATGAAAAAGTACGATAGGATCTAGAAGAAAATCCATACTCGAGCTAAACATTTGAGTTCTGTTCATTTCAAGGCCAATCAGTAAATTATCTTCTATATCCTTTTTTCTAAATGCTACTCTAGCGATAGTTATCCCAGATTGGTCCAGAAGGGAGCGGCCTGGTTCTATCCTTACTTCTATATTTCTATCTTTTAATAATGAATAAACGGGGACTCCCAAGGGATCTTTATAAGTCAAAATTTCCTTAAGAAATTCTGCTCTAGGCTGATTGTTAAAATAGGGATATACCTTTGGCTCACCGTAAAGGTTGCCATCAATAAGTTGCATGCCTAGGCTATCGTTTCTAAAAG
Organism: Anditalea sp.; assembly: GCA_035461405.1. Lineage (GTDB taxonomy): Bacteria > Bacteroidota > Bacteroidia > Cytophagales > Cyclobacteriaceae > Anditalea. The sequence goes on along the minus strand of DATHVH010000033.1, from coordinate 25,297 downwards.
TTATGGGCTCCCTTTCACCTCTCACAGCTTTTCGTAATTCCTCATTAAAACTATCCCACTCTTCTTCATTTTCTAAGTAATTAATAAGAAAACCACCTCCAAAATCAATAAAGTGTGTAGTGATGAATCGTTCCTTTAATCTATCCACGCACTTGACAGTTTGAATTAGGGCTTCAGCTCTTTGGGAAGGAGAATATCCGTTTAAATGAAAATGAAATCCAGTAAAGTTCAAGCGTGAATACTTATTTCCAGATCCCATACTGTCAGCAATTAAACCCACTACCACATTTGGTGAAAAGCCAAAGCGGGAATATAAGTGCTCTCCTTCATATAAAAATCCTCCTATTCTAATACCCACGTTAACAATCTGGTCCAGCTCCTCGGCGACCCGTTGCACCTGGTCACATTCATCCAGATTATCTATAACTATTGGGACCCTATTTTTTACCGCCAAACGAATTAATCTTTCTTCTTTGACTGCTGCGGTTAATGTAATATCATCAGGAGCAAGTCCGATTTCCAGACATTGGGCCAGCTCCTTATAACTTGCAGTATCCACCCCAAAGCCCAGCCGCTTAGCCTCTTTAACAAAAGCTATTGATTTATTCGCTTTCCGGGCAAAAAATATTTTGTGTGATAAGTCAAATTGGTTAAATACATCTGAAAAATCCCTATAATTTTCCCCAAATGGAGTCATATTATGAACATTTATGGGTGAATTATATTCATCCAGCAGAGAATCAATAAGATCTCTATCTTGGGTAAATGAATTAATCCATTGATGTTTTATAGGATTGAGGACTGGTAGGTTCATAGTAAAATTTTATATTTACTTAGCAGTAAATGCGGCCGTATTTTTCATTGATTCAACAATAGATTTTGCCCAATCACTTACAAAGTTATTTCTGGTTCTGGATAAAGTGTCATTGTCTAGCGTGGCTCCTTCAGTGGGGGTACCTGTAAGTGCAATCCTCTCATTTATAATACCATTTGAATCTATTAGATACCCATCGGACGAAATATTAATACAGCCGGGAGAATAATTCTTATTTATGAAAGGTGTAGCAATATTTCTTTTAATATGATTACTGGAAATTTCAGAACTTCCATCTCTAAGGCTAGGTTTGGCTATGCGCGCATCTATCAGGCAATCCGCTTCTACATGATAAAGAGGATTAAAACTGTCAATGCAAAATTTTCCAGATTGCCTGCTACATTTGACATTAGGTGAAGGACCTATTACAAATTGAACAATGGAAGCTTTAGCCAGTGCCACTATTTTTTCCACATTGGCAATAGGTGGACCAAAAGTAACCCGACTGAACTTCCCATAGTATTGCTGTTCAAATACTTTTTGGGATTCAGGAGTAAAACCTCCAAATTCATACAAAGGACTAATAATTGGGGTAATTTCTCTCCAAACAGCTACTGCCGTCATAAGCGGACTTGTAAGCTCTCCAATTTTTGCTTCGGCTATAGCCTTTTCTAAATAGTCAATAACATACAAATGATAATCATGAGGCCCATTAAAATCAAGGGCTGAATCCAGATTTAAAAAATTCTTCAAATTAAATTCAGGTACCTCTTTATAGATTTTTCTAAATTTCAATATCTCTTCTTCAAATAATGCCTCACTTTCTCCATAGTTATAACCATAGTTTTTCATCCAAGTGCTATAATAGGCATATAGATATTCTTGTTCTATTACAGGGAGGAGCACTTTTTCAAAATCTATGGTTCCTTTATTATATCTACGTTTAATATTATCTGCAAACTCAGTAGTAAAAAATTTAGGCCTGTACCGTTTTGATTTGGCCAAAGGTCCACGAGGAAGCATAGGTAATCCTCCTCTGGAAAATGCTAATATATCCGAGGGCTCTTTTCCTGATTTTTTATAATTAAGGATGCCTTCCTTTTCTATAAAAACGCCGCCTTTTCCTTCCGTTAATGCCAGGGTAGCGTCTACAAATGTTAATCCCATTCCTTTGATAGCGATGGTTAAATTATCTTTAATATGGGTTAACGTGGGCTCAACCGGATATACTTTCGGGATAAAAAAAGTGTTTTGATGTGTATCCGCCAAATCTTTATAGGCTACTTCATTCTCAGATACATATTTATGTGAATGACCTGTTGCTAGCAGTAATCTATCATAAGTATTAGCGATAAGCCCATCATCCAATGTTATTTTATATTTTTGGTCTACCTCTATGATATCGGTAACATGCCCGATGATCAACTTTACCATTACATTTGAAGGAAGGTTTTGTAAAATTTCGGATAGTCCGTATTGCAGATATTTTCCTACTAATGCCCTTGAAGCATAATCAGTTTCCTGCGCAACTGTATTTTGCTTTCTAAAAAGATTTATCCAATCCAAAAGCGACAAAGTATTGCAGGCATTGGAAGTGGGCTGATCATCGATCCACATATTAATATTACCTACTGTATAATTTATAAGTAAATATTCGGGTTGATCGATCCTATAATTGTTTCCAGCTCCAAAATGCTCATTTTCATTAAACAAGTGTATTTCAATTGGATTTGAATCTGGGGTGGCATTGATTTCAGCGATCAACCTTTCCAGTCCATACATCCCTTTAGGCCCTCCTCCAATTATAGCTATCTTCGGATGATAAGATTTAAATTGTTGTGGAGCAGATACAGTATGAGTTTTAATACGGTCATTATCTATTCCAATTTTTATATTTTCCAATGTCCATATCATGGCGAAACCGGGGCGTTATCAGATTCGATCTTTTCCAGGGCTTTTTGACCGAAATTATTCTTAACCCAAGAGTCTGAATAAATAGTATCTAAATATCTTTCTCCTCTATCGCAAATAATGGAGGCAATAGTAGCATCCGAAGAAATGTTAGGTATCATTTTTTGCATGGCCATAACCACAGCACCCGATGAGCCTCCGGCTAATATTGCCTCTCTCTTTAACAACAATCTAGCTCCCCTGATGCTCTCTAGCTCATTAATCAATATAGGTTTTTCTACCATATCTAAATCTAAAAATTGGGATGGCCTTCCCGCTCCGAATCCAGGAATAAGCCTTTTAGAAGCTTTGCCCCCAAAAATGATACTTCCCTCAGAATCTACGGGTATGATTTTAGTTTTATATCCTCCCATTTGTATTTTCTCCGCACATCCCATCAGGGTGCCACATGTGCTGGTAGCCACAAATATATAATCCAAATCTCCATATAGCTCATCTAAGATTTCTTCCATCGTCTGATGATGTGCTTCAGGATTATGGTGGCTTCCATATTGATTTGGCCAAAATGAATTAGGATTGGTATCTAAGAGCTCAGCAACTTTATCAATTCTAGCATTCAGATATCCCCCAGTTTCATCTGGTTGGGTTACCTTCACTACTTCCGCACCATATGCTTTAAGGATTTTTTCAGCCTGGGAGTTGATATATGGATCTACTACAAGTTTTAGCTTGAGCCCCAGACTTAGGCAACATTGTGCCAAGCCAATACCCATGTTGCCCGAAGTGCTTTCAATTATTGTCGTGTTTTGATTTATTTTGCCCTGTGAAACACCTTTCTGAATAATATGGTGAGATGTCCTATCTTTAATACTACCTGCGGGATTAAATGCTTCTAATTTCCCATAAACCATCCCATTATAATCTGGAAACAATTTTTTAAGGTGAACTAATGGAGTGCTGCCAATGGTGGATAATATTCCGTCAGCAGCTATAATGGTCTGATTTGTCATATGATATTGGCAATGAGAAAATTTATTTTAGAAGTTAATTTTCCTTTTTATTTCTATTTTTACTAGTAGTATATAAAATAGTGCCAATTTTTGTTTTTATTTGTCTTTTAATACTATTATTTGATTAAAAAATCATAAACACTTACGTTTGAAGTATAGGACTATATGAATAAACTTAATTTTTTAGTCCTATGTCGAATTATATGCTACCTATTCCCTATCCCTGTCATTGTGATTTTCACCTTTCGGCCATACTTCATGTAATTTTTCACCCCCCTTTATGCCAAAATCTAAAGTTCTTATTGGGAAAGGAATCATGATATCATTATCGTCATATACTTTCTTTATTGCCATGATGGCCTCACTTTTTGCTCCAAGGTAATCTGGTTGTTTTTTAAAACTTACCCAAAATCTCACTACAAAATTTATAGAGCTATCTCCAAATTCGGTATAGTATAGTGAAATGTCCTGATCTTGAAGGACAGTTTTAATCTTTTTGACAGCTTCCAAAGTAAGCTTTTTTACTTTTTCTAAGTCATCACCATATGATACACCACATTCCAGATCTATTCGTCTTCTACCGAGAGTATTATAATTGGTTATAGTATTTTCAAATACATCTTTATTGGGAACAATCAAAATTTGTCCTTGAAGGGACCTTAATATGGTGGCACGTAAATTTAATCTTACTACAATACCCTTATTATCCTGGCTTTGAATCAGATCTCCTTCTTTAAATGGTTTGCGAATAGCCATTATAACACCTGACATAAAATTGGCCATGATATCCTGAAAAGCAAATCCTAAAGCCAAACCAATGATACCGGCCCCCGCGAGTAGTGTGGTTACGGTTCTATCAAGATTAAGTACGCCCAGGGCTAAAAAACAAAAGACCAATATAATAGCCGTATAAACCGTAGTAGAAATAAGAGAAAGCAGAGCGTCATGCCCAGTTATTCTCCTCATTCCTTTGCCTATCAGATTTCGGGCAAGCTTAGCAATAAAATATCCCAATACTATTATAATAATAGCTGTTACGATATTGGGTAGCATAACAATAGCTGTCCTGATCCATTCTTCTATTTTACCTAAAACTAATTCGGAAGCATTATTAATATCCATATAATACGGTTTGACTATTTTAAAACATAATAACAGTCCATAGACAAAATTGTTAAAAACACACCGATTTGCTTAAATTTTTAATTTTTCATCTCTTAATTCCCTGCACTAAACAAGTTGGCTATTCGTATGGTTTAGCCACTGATTGCGAAAAGTGAAAATATATCATTATGAAAATTTTATTGACAGGCACTACAGGATACATCGGTAGACGACTGCTTCCGGAGCTGCTGAGGGAGGGCCATGATGTAGTTTGCTGTGTAAGAGATGTAAACAGATTTGATGTTTCCAAATTTGAGTCTGACAAGCTTACTGTAATAGAGGTAGATTTTCTTAAAACAGAAACCCTGGATAATATACCAAAAGATGTAGAAGCAGCTTATTATCTGATTCATTCCATGTCTTCCACTAGTGGTGACTATTCTGAAATGGAAAAGACTTCAGCTGAAAATTTTGTCAAACAAATCGAGCGGACCAATGCCAAGCAGGTAATTTATCTCAGTGGTATCATTAATGATGAGAAGTTATCCAAACATTTAAAGTCTCGGAAGTTGGTAGAAGAAATTCTAACCTCAGGAAATTTCCATACCACTACATTGAGAGCGGCGATCATTTTAGGATCAGGCAGTGCTTCTTTTGAAATCATTAGGGATCTAGTAGAGAAGCTTCCTGTAATGGTAGCTCCTAAATGGCTCAATACCCGATCACAACCGATAGCTATCAGAAACGTGATTGAATTTCTTAAGGGGGTATTAAATTTTGAAGAAGCGTTTGATAAAAATTATGATATAGGTGGTCCAGAAATATTAACCTATAAACAGATGCTAATGGGTTATGCCAAAGTAAGGACTTTGAATAGGACCATTATCACTGTGCCAGTAATGACTCCAAAGTTATCTTCTTACTGGTTATATTTTGTAACGTCAGTTTCTTATCAGCTAGCTTCCCAGTTGGTAAAGAGTATGAGCGTGGAAGTTATCTGTAAGCCAAATGAACTTAGAGAATTACTGGATATTAAACTGCTTACTTACGAAGAAGCCATAGAAGCAGCTTTTCATAAAATTCAGAATGAATCTGTTATTTCCAGTTGGAAAGATGCCCTTTCTAGAAATGTCCTGGGTGGTGGTATAGATAAGCTGCTAGATGTTCCTACCTATGGGTGTTTTGTGGACAAAAGGGTAAGGGCTGTTGAAAATGTAGATAAGGCCGTCGATAAGATCTGGTCTATAGGTGGAGGTACAGGCTGGTATTATTCTAATTGGCTATGGAGGGTGCGGGGTTTTTTGGATAAGCTCGTGGGCGGAGTCGGTCTCCGTAGAGGGAGAAAAAATGCTACCATGATATATGCAGGTGAATCCCTTGATTTTTGGCGAGTTCTATATGCCAATAAAGAAGAGAAAAAATTACTTTTATATGCTGAAATGAAACTTCCTGGAGAAGCTTGGCTCCAGTTTGAAATTAAAAATAACATGATATATCAGACGGCTACCTTTCGCCCATTAGGCTTGTTAGGTAGAATGTATTGGTACTCCGTATTACCTTTTCATGGGTTTATTTTCAATGGAATGCTGAAGGAAATTGCCAATTGATGCACATCTTAATTAGTTATATTATATAAGAGTTATTCTTAATTTGTCCTAATATTATTTTATAAATATTTATTTTTTGCAATTTATATTAATGAATATTTAATTATCTAATAAGAAAATTTTATAATTATGAATTTTTTTCTGTAAATTCCTTACAACTTTTTGGCTATAATTTATGGGATCACAGAGCGCATTTTATCGTCGTGGAAAGAGAGTGATAAGTTTATCGCTTATTCCTATATGTTTATTGTTTATGGAATGTAAATCCCGTCGGATTAGCCGGGAATTATTTGAAGTAGATGCAGCCAAAGATATTAACCCTAAAAATGAATATTTAAAAGTACATCTCAAAAACGGTGACCTTTATGTCCTGAATTCTTGGAGATTTGATGAGTATGATAGCCTTTTGACCGGAAATGGTTCATACTTAGATTACAATAGAAAGCTTATAGAAGACAGAACTAAAGCTGAAGATAGACCTCCATTTAGAATCCGAAAGAGTGAAATATTACTTCTCGAAACAAATGATAAAGGCACAAACCCGGGAATAGCTGTATTAGTGGTGACTTCATTATTAACCGGAGCATTTGCGTTGGCATGTCTTATTAATCCCAAAGGCTGTTTTGGATCCTGCCCCACTTTTTATGTGGACAGTGATAATGAGGAAAAACTAGTAGGTGAAGGTTTTTCTTCAAGTATTAGTAAATCTCTTGAGGCCACTGATGTAGATTTGATTCAATATCCTTTAAAAGAAAAAGAGCCATTTAGGTTAACAGTAAAGAATGAAGCCTGGGAAACCCATATGTTGAACAGTATAAATATTCTAGCTTATCCAAAAGGCCTAAATAATAGAATTATACAGGAAACTGGTGGGAAATTTTATGAGGTGGGAGACTTTCATCCACCTACCTATGCAGAATATATGTCTAATTCCATCTTAGATAAAGTGAAAATAAAAGATGATGAGGAATGGTTTAGTCTCGCGAATGAATACAATCTAAACTCTAAAGAAGACATCTTTTTAGAATTTGAAAATAATGGGCAGCCAAATGGGATTCTTATAGAAAAAAGACAATCATTGATGACCACATATCTTTTTTATAATCTTTTAGCTATGCTTGGTAAAGCTAATTCTTTTTACATGGCAGAGATGGAAACGAAAAGCCCTTACCTAAAAAAACGGGTATACAAAATGTATGACCTACTTGGAGGAATTGAGGTTTTTATACAGAATAAAGATAATCGCTGGGTACCTGTCAGTACGGTAAGAGAAGCAGGCCCAATTGTCACAGATACACATTTGGTAAAATTACCCAACGTAGATACGCCAACTATTAAGCTTCGATTACGAATGACGCAGGGATTATGGAGGATAAATACGCTAAATTTAGTCAGCCTCCACCAGGAAGTGGTTCCTCTAAGGTACAAGCCTAATGTGGTAAGGCAGCACAATCAAGTCAACCAAACTGCACTTCAAAAACTACATTCAGAGGAATATCTAGTTACTTTCCCAGGTGATGAATATGTATTGGAATATCCTTTATATGTTGATCCGGAGGTGGAATACTTCATAGAAAGCAAGGGTTATTATATAGAATGGATAAGAGAAGAATGGTTAATGGAAGAGAATTTAAAAGCTGCCAATAAAGTAATTCTTTTTCCTTCTCAATACCTTAAAGATATGGCGCCCCATTTTAAAAAGGTAGAACCTATCATGGAGGAGACTTTTTGGTCAAGCAGATATACAAAGCAATGAAGGCAACAAATAACATATTGATTCCTTTACTACTACTTTTTCTGTTTGGGTGCAGTGCCTCCCAATTACAGGTAGCTCCGGAGGGAATGATACCGAAGCGAAAAGATCTACCGAAAGATGTGTATGGTGGATATGTGAGCCTTACGACCCAATCACAAGAATCAATTAATGGGGAATTTCTAGGTATTTACCAAGATTCTCTGGCTATTTGGACGAATGGGATTAAACTCGTACATCCTGACCAGATAAATCAAGCAAAAATATACATCTTCGATTTTAATAAATATTTGGGTATTTATTTTCTAACTATCATACCTAGTCTAGCATTATTAGTTCATGTGCCGGAATATGGCGGAGGTCCATTAGTGGTAGCTGCGGTATTTTCAGGTATTAACTTCATCGGACTAGGAGCAGCAGATCTCACAGAACGAAAAAAGATCAATTATTTTGACTGGAATAATGAACGGCTAGAATTTCTAAAATATGCAAGATTTCCGAATGGAGTTCCTTCTGGTATCTCACTTAATACGCTGCAGGGCAGATAAATGAAAATTCAGAAAATTGAATAACTTTATCATTTATATTTTTTATTGGGTATATACGCTTTCGTGGCACAGAAAAAGTAGAATAAGGAAAACATGAATTATGCTTAAGTAAACCATATATCGTGGGCTGATGACGGTTATCCGCACTAAATAAAACTCCCTATGAGAAACTGATTATAATGCGGATAATCATATTTTTAAATTTCTCAAATGAATGATTTATTACAGAACCTGTCTCATGTAAGTAAAACAACATGATTTTAATCATCTTGCTATTCCTTTGTCACTTTCTTTGCATATATATCAGAAAACATTACCTTGATTTACCAAATTATTTATATTTGAGTATATAGATATAGCAGCTAACACGAGTTATTTAAATACTACACTAGATAACTATATAAATTAAATCTCAAAATGGGCAAAAGCATATATAGCGTTATTACTGGTACAGGAAAATATATTCCTAGCCGAGTGGTCAAAAATGAGGATTTTCTAGACCGGGAATTTTATGATTCAAACGGAGTGAAAATAAACAAAACGAATCATGAAATTATAGAAAAGTTTCAGGCTATAACTACTATAGCCGAAAGGAGATATGTCACTGATGACCTGATGGCCTCTGATATAGGGTATTTCTCAGCAAAAGATGCTTTAGAATCATCAGGAATTGACAAAGAGTCCCTTGACTACATTATAGTGGCCCATAATTTTGGAGATATTAAGGTAGGGAACAGAGAGCTAGACATAGTACCAAGTCTGGCAGCAAGGGTTAAGTATAGACTTGGAATAGAAAACCCATATACTGTAGCTTATGATCTTCCATTTGGATGTCCAGGGTGGCTACAGGGAATGATACAGGCAGATTATTTTATAAAATCAGGTGATGCTAAAAGGGTGATGGTGATAGGAGCTGAAGTTCTTTCGAGAGTCTGTGATCCCCATGATCGAGATAGTATGATTTATGCAGATGGGGCTGGAGCTGTTATATTAGAAGGAAAAACCAGTGATACTCCGATTGGAATCCTTGGTCATAGCAGCCGATCGGATACCATTTTGTATTCCAAGATGCTTTACATGGGGGACTCTTATAATTCGGATGCTGTCTGCGGTGGTCAATATCTTAAAATGAATGGGCGCAAGCTATACCAATATGCTTTAGAGACTGTCCCTAAATCCATCAAATCTTGCCTTGAAAAAGCAGGAGTGCCTATTAAAGAAGTAAAAAAAGTCCTTATCCATCAAGCCAATGGAAAAATGGATGAAGAAATTATGAAAAGGCTTTATGGGTTATATGAAGATGAGGTGATGCCGGAAGACATTATGCCTATGACAATTTCATGGCTAGGTAATTCATCAGTAGCCACGGTCCCCACATTACTTGACCTGATTCTTAAGGGAGATCTAAAGCCTCATCAAATAAACAAAGGGGACATTATAGTATTTGCTTCAGTAGGGGCAGGGATGAATATAAATGCTGCAGTTTATCAATATTGAAATATTAACAAGAGTATAAAATTTGTGCAATTTATTTCATAACTTATTACTTCACAAAAATTCCATTCGTTATGAAAGTTAAGAACGCCTTTTTCAATATTGGATCTATCGGAATGATATGGACAGCCGTCATGCATATCATTATGACTATGTTTATCTTAAAAGACGCTAGTCATAGTACGTGGTTGGGAGTTTATCCAGTATTTATAGTATTTCTGGCGTTAGGAACTTATCAGATTTACAAAGAGGAAGGTAAAGGACTTAAAAATTATACCAATTAACTGTTAAGGAAAGCATAGGCTTCCCTTAACAGTTTAAAAATTTATTTTTTAGTATCTGTTTCTAAAAAGAACTTCAGGTTTTCAATATCTTCTTTGACGATTTCTTCAAAAAGTGGATGGAAAATTTTGCCAATTCCTTTGCCTACTATTCCTCCTGGTACTATATAAGATATCGCTATATGCGCTTCAGTGATATTATTCCCCATGTCTATAAATTTCACATTGCCTTTATTTTCTATAGGAGCATCGGATAAAGAATGCCATCCTATATGATGATTTGGTACATCTTTTACTATTTCGCTTTTCCAGGTTAGGTTGCCTATTCCTCCAGGTAATTTTGCTTTCCATTCTGAGTGAATATCATCGAGTACCTTAACACTTTCCAAGTGCCCCATAAAAAGTGGCAGATTTTCCAACTTTCTCCAAAAATCATAAATTTCCTTATGGGATTTTTGGATGGTCAAAGTCGTTTTTAGTGATATATGATGATTATCTTCTGCTACATTGTTTTTTCCTATAATCTCATATCCTGGGCAATATCCCGTAATTCCACGGAAAAGAAGGTATGAACCGGTTAATCCTTCTATGAGGGTTCTTTTTTTGGAGAGGACATTGTAAAGCAAATAAGAACCTGCTAGTACAGAAACAATTCTCTCTTGCTCCCCTACATTTGCTTTTAAAAGTGATCGTTTTCCAAACTTTATATTTTTCATAATTCTTTTTCTTTTTTGGATATAATGTAATTGTGTGATGGCAATTTAATTTACAAATAATACATTAGATAACCTATCGGTGCCAGTATGGTTTCAATTAATAAGAGTAATGATCATAGAGATCATATAAATTAATACGAATTATAGGAAATAAGTACTCAGATCAATTTCGTGACTGGCTAAAAGTTCTCGTAGATAATATGAATAACCAACTATTTCCTAATTTTTGCGTTTTAAGGTGGGACTAATTATATATTTTATGAAAAAGTTATTGAGTTTGTTTATTATAATGGTGATGATATCCTTTTCGTCTATTGCATCAAAGGATGACAAGATAAAGAAAGATAGGGCGGACCAAGCAGAGAATAAAATTTTGGATGTGGCTGTACAATCTGAATTTTTAACGATTCTGGTTAAAGCTATCCAAGCTGGTGACCTGGCATCTACACTGCAGGGAGACGGACCGTTTACCGTATTTGCTCCAACCAATGAAGCTTTTAACAAACTACCAGGTGGAACACTGGAAGAACTTATGCAACCTGCCAATAGGGCAAAACTCCAAGAGATATTAAATAACCATGTGGTCCAGGGTAAGATTATGTCAAAGGACCTATCTGATGGTCAAAACCTACAATCGATAAGCAATAGACAACTTAATCTGAGAAAGGTGGGAAATCAATTTATGATAAATGGTGCCACTATCACTTCTCCGGATGTGCTGGCTTCAAATGGAGTAATCCATATAATTGATACCCTGATGCTTCCAAAAAGATAATAGTGTTGGGTAAAAGTAGGCAGCTTTATAAAATGAGATGCCTATTATTATCTCTCATAAAAAATGCAATATTTATAAATGCCAGATGCTAGAAACAGTACACAGATATAAGTAAGCCACATCAATATTAATAGTAAGGATCCTTCTTTTTCAAACCCAGTTATCAATACTATATATAAAGACATCTATATATATCTCTTTTACTTGATCAATAGCCTCTTATTTTATTCCGGATATTTTCAAAGAAAGGTGTTTTTCCCCTTCGCTTATTTCTTTTCTTTTTACGAAGATTTCTCTTTTGCTCGGCACTTTTGACTATTACATGTCGCGCAGATATGCCAACTTGCCCAGCATACCAGGGTCCTCTATTTCCTATTAAGTTGACACTGGGTTTATAATCCAAACTAAAATTAGTCCTTAGCATGGTCATTTCTACCCCGATAATCAGATCAGCATTAAGTGTACCATTGCCATAGGTCCGTGTGATCTCTCGAGTCTCAGGATTTTTTACCAAACTCTCCTCAGAACCAATAGACATACCTGCTCCATAGTAATAATTAAATCTTTTGGAAATAATGCGTGAGTGCTTTTCTACAAGTAAATGAGCTGTATGATTATTACTAAAATCGGACTGTATAATGCCTTCGAGGGTTATATCCTTAAGTACACGCTGTTGTAAACTCAGACCTAAGGTACGGTGATGTTTATTACTCCCCAGTCGTAGACCTGCTGAAGTGCCGTAACTTTGGGCATGAAGTGGAGCGGAGATGATTATCATCAGACCTATCCAAAGACTAATTAATTTCATAAATCCAATATTTTCCTACCTGCCGCAAATATTAACCCAATTCGCTATTCTTCGTAGTTTATATCAAACGCATTTAAAAATTTTTTAGCGTTTTTCAATAGATAATTTTCCTGATCTAGCCATTGATCAGTTGTTTTATCTTTAAGAGGCACCCACTTTTCATCCGCCCATACCTGTAACTTGTTATTCTTAAAAGTAAAATTTGCATATGCTTTTTCTACAGCTAGCAGCTTACTATCTCTAAAATAATAGGTTGCTTTTGGGTTAGACGAATTATTTAAATACGTTACATCTAGCATAACTGGCCAATTATCTCCATCACTCCACAAAACAAGAGACTCAACCTTGATGCCGCGAAAGGTGGGGCTGTTGATCTCTCTCTTATCCAATGCATTTCTGGCTGCTTCAGCCATTTGATTCAGCTGAGGTCGGATTTCATTAATATTGACTTCCTCCTGTCTATTCGATACAGTTTCCCGCGGTTTTGCTTCATTGTATTCAATGTTGCTAGACTTTGGGGTCTGACAGGAATATATTAAGGAGAGGGAAAGAAAAATAAGATATATACTTTTCATAATAAATATTTGAGAGGCTAAATAAACCAGCTAAATGTACAGTTAAAATTTATCACATCCATGCAGTGAGAACCCTATTAATACTTATGTTTATTGAAATAATTTATAATTTTTTACTATAATTAAGGCTACCAGTAAAATCAATCCAGATCAAAAGGCCGCTAATTCTTTAAAGACTATAGTTCATAGATAATGATCATCAAATCTTAATGTAAGCACCGTTCACTATACCAAAAAAATTTTTTTCTTCTATAACTAAATAATTTATTGGTTAGGTTTTTGATTTAACCCTTATGAATGGCAGTCGGTTATTTTTTTAGCCAAGAAATTTTACTGTTTGATTAAATAATCTAGGAAAAATGAAATTACAGGACAAAGTGATAATAGTGACTGGTGCATCCAGTGGCATAGGTGAAGCGATATCTTTACTATTAGCCGAAGAAGGAGCAATTGTGGTGATGGGTGCCCGTCGGGAGGATCTCTTAAAAGAGCTTTGTGAAAAAATTAATGGACGGGGGGGTAAGGCAAGTTTTGTGGTAACGGATGTTACTTTTAGGGGTGATCTGGATAGGTTGGTAAAACATGCTCTAGAGGAACACGGATCTCTAGACGCTATAATAAATAATGCAGGAGTTATGCCACTATCCTATGTAGAACTGATGGATTTTGAAGGTTGGGATAGTATGATAGATACTAATTTTAAGGGGGTTCTTCATGGAGTGGGAGCAGTTTTGCCTCATTTTCTCGATCAGAATAATGGCCATATTATTAATATTTCTTCAGATGCAGGAGGAAAAACTATTCCTGGAGGAGCTATATACAGCGCGACCAAGGCTGCAGTAAATGTTTTCTCGGAAGGCTTGAGAGCAGAACTTTCTTCCAGAAAAGGAATTAGGGTTACTTGTATCCAGCCTGGAGCTACTATATCGGAGATTTCGAATACAATAGAAGATCCATTGGTAATTGAAGAACGGGAAAAGGCTAGATTAAATGATATAAGGATGTTAATGCCGGAAGACGTGGCCCATGCAGTATGTTATGCATTATGCGCCAGTAAGAGAGCCAGTATCAATGAGATAGTGATTAGGCCTACTGATCAGCCTTAAATTTTTATCTCTATACCCTCATCTGTAAGCCTGGCAGGATATGTTTTTAATGGAGGACAGGAGCCTGACTTTACATCTCCTGTTTTAAGATCAAATCTATAGTGATGAAGTGGACAGATTACGTGGCCAAAAGCATTGATTTTTCCTTCGTGTAGGGGGGCTGACTGATGGGGACACAGATGCTGGAAGGCGTAAATTTCTTCTGACTGTCTAACTAAACATATTTTAGTACTGCCTACTTGCACCAATTTTATTTCTCCTTCGGGAAGCAATTGAATAGCACTATCTTTATTAGTTCCTAACGTATATTTTTTAGACATATCTCAAATCTAATTGCCAAAGTATAATAGCATAAACAAAAAAGCGGACAAACCTCCAGAGACTATACTTCAAATAGCGGTGACGATTATAGGCAGCGGCTCCGCCCATTAATGCTACAGCTCCAAATGGAAGTGGACTTAAGGTTGCTACTATTATAAGAAATCCACCGTACTCTCTAAAGAGTTGATCGTACTTTTTAAAGAATTTAAATTTAATTGCCCTGAAGGTAGAATTATTTCTCAAGGTTCTGCCTATGGTATAACTCAAAAAACCTGATACATAGGAAATCATTGCTAGAAAAAATACTTTAAACATAAAATGGGAAAAAGTACCATCCTGAAGCGCCCAAATAATAAATAGCTCAGGTGGTAAAATCCCTGACAGCATCTCTGAGGCTATAAAAATCGAAATGATCAAGGTAACTTTACCAAAAAATGGCTTGAGCCATTCAAAGCTTTCAGGATCTAAAAATCTATTTCCAAGCATGAATGCGAGGATAATTATACCAAACATCAAGAAGCCTTTAACAAGCCCCTTAATTAAGTATTTCTTTTTCTCCTGATAGCTTGCTGCCTTAAGCTGGGTTTCCATTGATCAATTAATGTATTATAGAGTTTTTTTACTTATCCAAAGAATGTAAATTAGCAAAAGGCTATAATATTCAGGACAGTACGGGTAATTAGGATTAGCAACATCTACACCAAATGTTCTAAGATTTGATGAAAAGCCTAACGTATTTTTCTGACATTGAAATTTATAATTAAACCTAAAATATACTCATATGAAAACCCTATCATTATTGATCTTTTTATTGATATCCAACAACTTATTTTCACAAGAATTAGAAGGTGCCTGGCAACTGACTCACGTAAACGGGAAAGAGATTTCAGATAAAGAATTCGTTAAAATCTATCAAGATGGCTATTTTTCCTTTGGAGCTAAAAGCATACCTTCCAATGAATTTCAAAGTGCCGGAGGTGGGGAATATTTATTGGATGGAGCTAAGTATACTGAAAAATTTGATTTTCATACCGATAACAAAGAGCTGGTAGGTAAGACAGGAGTCCATCGGGTAGACTGGGTAGAGGAGAAAATGGTCATCACTGGTCAGGATGAAGGAAGAGAAAGAATAGAAATCTGGAAAAGATTAAGTGATGATTCTGATGACCTTACAGGGAATTGGGTATTCACAGGAAGAAAGAATAAAGAAGGCGAACTAAGCACTTCTACACCTGGGGCCAGACGTACTGTTAAAATTCTAAGTGGAGGTAGATTTCAGTGGATTGCCTTTAATTCTGAGACAAAGGAATTTATGGGAACAGGTGGAGGCACATATACTGCTGAAGATGGTAAGTATACAGAAAACATCCAATTTTTCTCTAGAGATAATGACCGGGTAGGTGCAAGCCTTTCGTTTGATTATGAAGTAAAAGATGGTAGATGGCATCACTCAGGGACCAGTTCTAAAGGAGACCCCATGTATGAGCTTTGGTCCCCTTATCAAGAAGCGTATAAGAAAGCAGATTAATTTAACATAAACAAAGAAACTAAAAAGCTAGAGTGTTATTTTTGCTGTGAAAAGATATTTATGAAAGTAGAAAGAAATAAAGTAGTGAGTGTGGCATATGAGCTGCATGTAGATGATGGGGAATCAGGAAAAGAATTCCGCGAGCAAGTAACTAAAGACCAACCTTTTCCATTTCTCTTTGGTGCAGGTAACATATTACCAGCCTTAGAAAAAGAACTTGAAGGTAAATCTGTAGGAGATAAGTTTGAAGTATTCATCGATTTCGAAAATGCCTATGGGGATTACGACGAATCTAGAAGGGTAATAGTGCCGAAATCAAATTTTAAAGATGAGGATGGGAACAAGGGAAAGCAATTACTCCAAGTAGGTAAAGTTATTCCCATGAAAGATGATAAAGGAAATCAGTTGAGAGGGGAAATATTAAAAGTAGATTACAAAGGGGTCCATATGGACTTTAATTCTCCTCTAGCTGGATTTGATCTATACTTCAAAGGTGAGATAGTGGATATTAGAGAAGCCCAGCCTGAAGAATTGGATCATGGACATGTACATGGGCCGGGTGGTCACCACCACTAAATATCATAGATTGATTTAAAGACGGTCTCCGGCCGTCTTTTTTATTTTGCCTATTCCAATCAGTATTATAACATTATTTATTTAATGGATATTAATTATAAACAATTGGGTTATAATATGGATATATTTATAGCTCAATATCAATTTGCCACGCATTATACCTCATGAAACAAATTTTACTTGTTCTTCTCTTATTATTACCGTTAATTTCTTTGTCCCAACAGGTTACTCTGACTATACTGGATCATGACTCACGGGAACCAATAGTTGCCGCATTGGTTCGGATACCCGGTCAGGCCAATCAAATTACAGATGATCGTGGAAAGATTGCTATAAGGTTAAATGAAAATTCCCGTATAACTGTTTCACATATATCTTTTGAAGAACAAACATATGTGGTACAACCAGGCATTGATAAAGAACTTTTAATGTCTCGAAAGGTATCAGCTCTTGGAGAAATAGTGGTTTCCGCTTTTGAGTCTGATAGGCCACTGCTCCAGCAGGCTGCAGCTATCAGCCGGGTTAGTGAACGAGAACTCTATAGGTTTAATGAAACCTCAATAGTACAGGCTTTTAACACCAAACCTGGGATAAGAGTCGAAGAAAGGGCACCGGCCAGTTACAGAATATCGATTAGAGGTAGTTCATTACGTGCCCCCTTCGGCGTTCGTAATATAAAGGTTTATTGGAATGATATTCCCTTTACCTCCCCGGATGGCACCACACCGCTTAATCTTCTGGATCTCTCCAATATCCAGAATACGGAGATCATTAAGGGTCCTGCGGGCAGTATATATGGAGCCGGTAATGGTGGGGTGATCAGTATGTTCAGCAGACAGGATGCCACCGAAAACAGGATTTCTACTGATCTGGCGGTAGGGGATTTTGGTATGTACCGTTACAGAGTAGGAGTGGATCAGCAATTGGAAAATGGAGGGATCAGCGCGTCCTATGTGCATCAAAAATCAGAGGGTTACCGAGATCATAGCGCCGTGGACAGGAAGGTATTCCAGTTGGCCGGACATTATTTTCCATCAGCCAAGCAAAGTATATCTACTCAAATCCTGTATTCAGACTTGGATTATCAAATTCCGGGAGCATTGACAGAAACTCAATTTATGGAAAATCCCCGTCAAGCCAGGCCAGGATCTGCAGAGCAAAATTCTTCTATAGCCCAGAAATCATTATATGCAGGCATATCCCACCAGTATCAGATTACGGATAATATCCAAAATGTCACCTCACTATATATGGAAAATACGGAATTTGAAAACCCGTTTATTCTGGACTATAAAAGGGAGCTTAAGTTCAGTTATGGCGGCAGGACCAAATTTGTATTGGAAGATAGATGGGCAAATATACCGGTAAGATTAATTTTGGGGGGAGAGTACCAATTTGGGAAAAGCTCAGCCCAAAATTTTGGAAACAGGTCCGGGGTAGCTGACACTATTAGGTTCAACGATGACCTGATCACCACACAAGGATTTCTTTTTCAGCAGCTCGAGATGGAATTCACCCCCTCTACCATTTTGACCTTGGCCCTCAGCGAAAACTTTTCCCGATTTGATATTAACAGAAGCATAGATGCACAGAGGGGTGTGCCGTCTGCAGCGGAGAGGAGCTTTCCGCCTGTAGTGATCCCAAGGATAGCCCTATCTCAGCAGCTAAACAGAACATCGGCGGTCCACGGCAGTATCAGTGCAGGATTTTCTCCCCCTACTATAGATGAGGTAAGAACAAATGAAGGGTCTATCAATCTGGATCTGGAGGCAGAGCGTGGGGTGAACTATGAAGTAGGTTACCGCGCAGGATATGCCGGTGGAAGGGTAAATGTAGATGCAAGTGTTTTCTATTTTCGTCTGCAGGAAACTATCACCACCTTTACAAATGAACAGGGGGTAGTACTCTTCAGAAATGCAGGGTCTACAGATCAGCGCGGAGTGGAGGTATTGTTTGACTATGCACCTATCCGAAGCCAAAGGGGCTTTGTGAATGAACTTAAAATCACCCATGCATTTACAGGGCATTATTTTCAGTTTACAAATTATGAAAGAGCAGGTACTGACTTTTCGGGAAACCAGCTGACAGGCGTAGCTCCAAATTCTCTGGTAAATCAATTGGACTTAACCACAAGAGCTGGCATTTATCTTAATTTTACCCATCAGTTTGTAGATGAAATTCCGCTCAATGATGCCAATACAGTTTTTCAGGATTCTTATAATCTGGTAAGTGCCAGATTTGGCTGGAGGAGAACATTTGCAGGCCAGTGGGATTTGGAACTTTATGGTGGTGCAGAGAACCTATTGGACGAGACTTACAGCCTAGGAAATGATCTCAATGCATTTGCCGCCCGCTACTACCAGCCTGCACCGGGAAGAAACTGGTTTGGTGGAGTGAAAGTAGGGTTTAGATATTAGTGGGATTAGTGATTATTTAATTTAGTTAGTGAATTATAGAGGTGGTTTTTAGTTGCTAAGGGATTAGGCTTATTGTGCTCAGTTTATTAGTTTAGGGACTGCAAATTATAAAAAATGACAGTAAACAGTTTTTAGTACATCGGTCATCCGGCATCGGACATCCAACATCAAATTTTCATGGAAAAACCAGATTTTAATATTGAAGAAGTAAATAAAATCATCAGAAACCGCCGTAGTATGTTTGTGGCACAGTTTAGGGAAAATGACCCTGTAGATGATAGTATCATAGCAGAAATGCTCGAAAATGCCAATTATGCACCTACCCATAAACTTACCGAACCGTGGAGGTTTACTGTGTTTACAGGAGAAGGGCTTAAGAAGTTTGCTGATTTTCAAGCAGATTTATACAAGGCCAGAGCAGAGAAAGCAGGTACTTTTGTAGAAGCCACCTATCAAAAATTTAAAGAAAATCCGCTAAAGGCATCCCATATCATTTCCATAGGCATGAAAAGGGATCTAAAAGCCAATCTACCTGAAATGGAAGAGATAGCTGCTGTGGCCATGGCGGTACAGAATATCTATCTGACAGCCTGTGCTCATGGACTGGCAAGTTATTGGGGTACAGGTGGGCCTACTTTCTATCCGGAAGCCAAATCTTACTTCGGATTGGAAGAAGATGATAAACTGATGGGTTTCTTCTATGTAGCCAAGCCTGCTTTGGACCGATGGCCGGAAGCAAGACGTAAACCCATAGAGGAGAAAGTCACTTGGGTAAAATAAAATATAGAGCAGGTAGAAATTTTAGTTCCTACCTGCTCTTTTTGATTAGATGAACTGAATTCTTTTTCTGAATTATTAATGCCGGACGTAAAATTTTTATCTTTGGACTCTTAAAAAATAAAATTTTATGGATCTGAATAAAATCATCCGTTTTAAAATTGGTAGTGAAGATTGGGAGATGCCGCTTGGGGTATTAATATTACTTGGAGCTATTACCCTTATCCTTATGATAGGAGGGCTGTATTTGGGATTCAGCTTCGGCAAAAGCCAGTATTAATTAGTCTTCAAAAAGCCCCCAGCCATCTTCAGATCGCTGATTTTTATCAAATGTCTTGACCCACTCAGCAAATAATTTCTTAAGATCTCCTATAGCATCTCTCAATAACTGGAGATGTTCTTCGGCATGGGTAGATTCTTCAGCCAACTGATGCGTCATATCATATAGTGTACGCGCATGGATTTTCATCAATACCGCATTTTCCATCTTAATAAGATAGTCAGGATTGGTATTAGCTTCAATATACTTGGTGGCCAGTAGTCTCGCGCTATGGATCATGGAAAGTCCATATAATTCGGTCCTTGCTTCATCCAATGAACCTACGATAGCCCGGGTCAATTTGACAATGTCGATGCATTTCCACATTAGGGGTGGAGTGTTGGCTTTTTTTCTTAGAAATTCGGCTTCATCACTTTCATCCCATTCGTTTTCATCCCAATTCTCCCACATTATAAGTTAAAAATTTAGACATAAAAAAAAGCGACATATGTCGCTTTTTCAATATAGCTACGTTTTTTAAAATGGCAAAACATCATCTCCACTTTCCTCATTAAAAGTAGTTACTTCTGGAGGATTGTTTTGTGAGGAACTCTGTCCAGCTCCTTGTTTGTCGACCTTCCAAGCCTTTACATCCGTATACCATTTGCCGTTGTACTCTCTACTTTCTACTTCTATGCCGGCTGTAATATCCTGCCCTTCTTTTAGTGCAAACTGATCGATTTTGTCTCCCCATACAGTCATACAAACTTTCTTAGGGTACTGCCCTGTAGTCTCAAGAACGTAGTCTTGTTTTCTCCATGCACCGTTTCTACCGGTGCCCCCCTGCTCCTGAAGCACTTGAATAATTTTTCCGCTGATTTCCAT
Source organism: Anditalea sp. (assembly GCA_035461405.1). Classification (GTDB taxonomy): domain Bacteria; phylum Bacteroidota; class Bacteroidia; order Cytophagales; family Cyclobacteriaceae; genus Anditalea. The sequence continues at coordinate 4,032 of DATHVH010000033.1, read as the reverse complement.
TTTATATATAGTTTTAGATTTTTTTCGAACCTACAAGGTAAGGATTTTATTAAAATTCCGGAAGTTACGCTTTCTTTACTTATTTGGTGGAATTTAACTTTCAACTGTTATGAAATAACTGTGAAACGGGTTTTATAAATTATAAAATGTATAAGGCCTAAATTTAAAAAATATATCTTTTCCTAAGAAAAATATTAGCTTATCAATTAGATGAATTTCAAAATTTAATTTTGATAAAATATTATTTGCAGTTTGTAAATAATAAAATGCTTTCTTTATTTAAGATACATTTGTAAATATTAGACTTACAATATATTACATGAATTGTCATTTTTTATAGTTAAATTGATATTAATTGATATAAGTTAGATTACATGAGAAATTTTGGATTAAATGTACTTCAATTTATCAATGTAGAAATACAAAATCTATTATACAACCCGATTTTTGGAAAATGGAGCATTTTTTGGCTATTAGTGCCCAAAGCTTCAAAACTCAGAAACTAATATGGGGGATTGGATGGTTATCTATGAATCCAATCAATTTTTATGGCTCCAAAAAAGATAAAAAAATATACAGAAGGACGTATAATCAATTCCCTGACTAGCTTAGCAGGTCCCATTATTTTTGCCAATATCCTGCAAACCGCCTACCAATTGATAGATACATTTTGGCTTGGGCGATTAGGGGCAGATGCAGTGGCGGCTGTAAGTTTAAGCTTTCCTATTCTCTTTCTGATCTTAGCTATAGGAGGAGGTCTTACCTTGGCAGGCACTGTGCTGGTGGCTCAGCATAAAGGAGCCGAGGACCAGCAGCAGGTAAATTACAGTTCTTCCCAGACCGTAGTGGTTATATTTTTCGTTTCTCTGCTACTGTCTTTTGTGGGATGGTTTGTGGCGCGGCCCATGATGACCATAGTGGGTGCCGGACCAGAGATATTGGAAGATTCGATCTCATATTTTAGGGTCTCATCTATTGGCTTTGTATTTCTGTTTATGTTTTTTGTATTCCAGTCCCTGATGCGTGGCATTGGTAATGTGATGCTGCCGGTGTATGTCATTCTGGTGACAGTTTTTTTAAACCTGGTATTAGATCCTTTATTCATCTATGGGTGGGGGCCCATCCCTGGATATGGTGTAGCCGGGGCTGCCGTGGCCAGTGTGATCACTCAGGGTTTGTCTGCTTTGGCGGGAATATATATGTTGTTTACGGGTAAATACGGTATCAGAATCAAGTGGTCCATGATGCGTTTTGATTTCCAGTATGTCAAAAAGATGGTTTACTTAGGCATTCCTGCCAGTATAGAGCAGTCTACCCGTGCACTGGCCATGGTGATGATGATCGTTATCGTGACCAGCTTTGGGAGCGGGGTGGTGGCTGCCTATGGTATAGGGGCCCGTATATTAAGTTTTGTCATTATTCCTGCTTTGGGTTTTGCCATAGCCACCACTACTCTCGTTGGGCAAAACGTAGGTGCGCGCAAAATAAAAAGGGCAGAGAAAGTGGGAAATTTAAGTGCAGGAATAGCCTTCTTTGGCCTTACCGGTATTGGGATCATCTTGTTTATCTTTGCTGAAAACCTGACAGCTTTCTTCGTTCCCAATGAACCCAAAGTAATCCGGGACGGTGCTTTGTTTATTAAAATAATGGCACCCAGCTTTGGCTTACTGGGAGTGCAGCAGATATTAAACGGCGTATTTAACGGTGCCGGATTTACCAAAGCCAGTATGATGATCTCTATGCTCAGCCTATGGGTGATAAGATTTCCCTTGGCCTATGTTCTGGCATATAAAACTCCTCTAGGCTATGAAGGGATATGGTGGGCATTTCCGGCTTCCAATCTGGTAGCTGCCATCGTTGCTTTTGTATATTTCAAAATGGGTTACTGGAAAGTCAGGTTGATCAGGGATAGGCACACCATTTTTTCTGAAGTATAGCTATGGGGAAAGTTACATATTACATAGTTTGTCTTACTTGGTTGGAGGCTGTATCTTTAAGGCAGAACCTAACCTCATATGTCGGTATTTATCAAAGATTTTTTTCAAAAGGAATTTAAGGCCAAAGGTCTTGACACCGACAATGAACAGTTTATCCATGCGCTGGAGATAGCCCTTTTTTCCAATAGATCACTATTTCTCACTGGAAGGGCGGGTACCGGTAAGACGACCTTTCTCCATACGCTGAAAAAGCTCAACCTGGACAAAAACATGGCAGTAGTGGCACCTACTGGCGTGGCTGCCATAAATGCCAAAGGAAAAACCCTGCATTCTTTTTTTAAAATAGACCCCCGTCAGCTTTTTCTTCCCGGAGACCCCAGGCTGAAGCCCAATATCAAGAACAAAAAACTATCGATATTCCAAACCTTTCAATACAAAAAGGCCCAGCTGGATGTAATCAGGAGACTTGACCTCCTGATCATAGATGAAGTATCTATGGTCAGGGTAGAGATGCTGGATGTCATAGACCAGATACTACGGGTTTTTAGAAAAAAGATGCACCTGCCCTTCGGTGGGGTACAGCTAATTCTTATAGGAGATCCCTTTCAGCTTCCGCCGGTAGTTCGGAATGAGGACTGGGAGCATTTAAAAAACCATTATAATACCCGTTTTTTCTATGGCTCACATGCTTTTCAGGCATTGGAACCGGTCCATATAGAGTTGCAAAAAATCTACCGTCAGAAAGATGATATTTTTAAATCCCTCCTGAACAGAGTAAGAGAGAATCTTCACACCCTGGAAGATATTCAGCTGCTTAACCTCACGGTAGGGCAATACGATTTTAAATTACTCGACCAGGGATACATCCTGCTTGGCACCCATAATGCGGCTATCAACGAAGTAAATGCTGCCAAGCTTAAGGATCTGAAAGGGGAAGAAAAATTATTTAAGGCATTGATTACGGATAATTTTCCTGCATCAATGGCCCCATTTGAGCCTCAGGACATTCTGCTAAAGGAAGGAGCACAGGTGATCTTCATGAAAAATAACCCCGAGCTCAAATATTATAACGGGATGATAGGAAAGGTACTGGAGATGTCGGATTCTATGATAAAGGTAGAAAACAACAGTGGATTTATCTATGAAGTGGAGCGGGAGCTTTGGGAAAACATTGAATATGAATATAATGAGAAAGAAGATCATATAGAATCAAAGACGGTGGGCACATTTTCCCAGTTTCCGTTAAAATTGGCCTGGGCCATCACCGTCCATAAAAGTCAGGGTCTGACATTTGATAAGGCCATCTTAGAGATCCACAGAAGCTTCGAAGCAGGGCAGGTTTATGTGGCACTTAGCCGCTGTACATCTATGGAAGGGATGATCCTCAAATCCCGCATATCAGAGTACAGTGTGAAAGTTAGTGCTGATAGCATAAACTTCAGCAGACAAAGGTCAACATCGGATTATATAGAAAAGGAATTGGAGCTAGCCAGGGCTTTGGTAGCTATTAAGTATGCTTTTCAGGCATTTAAAGTCGGTAATTATCCCATGGCAGAGGAGATATTTGAGGAGGTACTGCAGGTCATCGATATCACCGGCTCTCCAAAGTGGGAACAGTTTCTGCGCGTGAAGGAATGGCTGGAGGATAGGTTCTATACTAGGAAATTATAGAGGATTAATTTTTATCTTTTTTGATCCCCTATCCAGGCTAGGAAAAAACAATTGGAGATTTATAAATGTTTTTATTCTATTGGATAGCAAAAAGATCGGTTAATAGAAATTTTCCATAAAGAAAAACAAAGCTTATGGATAAGGAGAAAAACAGAATAGTAGTACCATTCAGTAGGCCTAAACTTACCAGGCTTATTGGTATTGGGTTGGCATTTGTAGTGGTAGGACTACTTTTGATATTTTTTGCTGACAGACTGCCCGAAGCCATTCCCAGGTGGATTCCGATAGTCCTCGGTATTTTTGCATTGCTGGTTTTTGGCTTTATCAGTATGGCTATTCTGAAAAAGCTAACCAACAAGAAACCCGGGCTGATCATAAGGGATGATGGTATCTGGGACAATTCCTCTGCCATAGCCATTGGTCT
>DATHVH010000032.1:0-5752 GCA_035461405.1 Anditalea sp. | reverse complement strand
TTTGCCTTAAAAGAAGTCCGAATGTCGAACGCCGAATGATGAATAATGAAGTAAGCATTCCGTCTTCCGTCATATCTTTACTTCTCACTATTTTCACTTCGTACTTCCGTCCTTCCAACTTCGTACATCTTTTACCTGATGCCACACATAGTCATGCCTTTCTCTACAAAAGCCAATACGGGACTCATATATGGAATGCCCAGTTCAAGGCCACGGACGATTAATAATATGCCTATCAATACACTTACTGCGGGCATAGTTCTTCGGATGCCATTGCGGAAATTTATGCTTACCATATTTCCTGCAAATACCACAAACAACATAGCAGGTAGGGTGCCTGCTCCAAAGGCTGCCATATAAATTGCTCCTTCTAAAGGCGTATTATTCAGCACTGCAGCTGCAGCTGCCAGATAAACCAAACCACAGGGGAGGAGACCGTTTAGAAGCCCTATGGTATAGGTGGAAAGATATCCGCGCTTGCGGAATTGTAATTGCATTTTATGTTTCAGCCAGTTTACTCCCCTGCTTATTTTTCCAGAAGGATTGATCCAGTGTGTGAGTGCGGGAGGGAGCAGTACAGCCATTATCACTAATATGCCAAGGCCTACCGATACCCCTTTTTGAATACCTGATAAAGCCAACCCTAAGCCCAGGAGTCCAAATAATAATCCTATAATGCTGTAAGTAGATATCCTTCCCAGGTTATAGGAAAGTCTATTTGCTAAGAATGTCCAGGTACTTTTAGATTTGACAGGAAGCGCTAGGGCTATTGGACCGCACATGCCTACGCAGTGAAAGCTGCCGATAAAGCCAAGCGTAAAAGCTGTCCAGAGTTCCATAGTAGATTAATATAGATTGACTGATTCTTCGGTGTAATATTCTATACCTTCTGCTTCCCAGGAGATTTTGATTTTATAAAAACCTCCAGGAAGATTGGCGGTGGAGATATGCTGTCTATAATAAACGTCAGGATCAATTTCTCTGATCAGGTCAAATTTGGCATCAGAAGGACGGAAGACCTGGATCTCTCCCTGTATAGGGGATTCAAACTCAGGAAACTGGATGTTGATTCCTCCCTGTTCTGATTTGATCTCTACCGGGACGATAAGGAGTTGGTTGTTTTTGATTTTATCGATGCGTGTCTGGTAGTCCAGTTCTTCCTGGTAATAATTGTCTGTGACAAGGTCTATATTTTCCTGGAAAGCTTTCACAACCAGTACCAGCATGAAAGTAACAAAACAAACGAAGAAAATTGCGATTCCGTGGCCCCAGTTCATATTTTGATTTTATTTAGTTCTATTAATATGACAAAGATCAGGAAATATAGCAAGGTAGGTTATGATGTGAATCAACCAAAAAACTGATTTTTATCAGTTTTTTGGTTCAGTTGGCCGGACCTATAAATTTGGTTTTTACTTTTTTCAGTAACCGGTCTTCATGATAGATGCCGATAGTCACTTTTTGGGAGATGCCTGAAATGTCTTCAGGGTTCATGATCAGGAAGATGGCCCCCTCTGCCACTCCCTGCTCGGGAAGCTCAAAAAGGTCCCTTCCGACTACTTTAATGCTGCCTTTGCCCTCTTCCATTTTTAAGGTGAGGGGCATATGGAGATTGGTTTTATTGATGATCTTTACATTATACAGATTGCTGATAGCTCCTTCGGCCTGCTGCTGGTACATCATGCCTGGTGTGCGCAGTATGGTGGCGTCCACTTCTGATCTGATGACCAAGAGGCCGGTCAGAAGCGTACTCAATACTAGCAGTACTACTGTATAGGCTATGGTACGGGCACTCCAGTTAAACCCTTTTTTGCTTTCCGCAATATTCTCTTCAGAATCGTACCTGATAAGGCCTTTTGCCAGTCCTACATTTTCCATGATACTATCACATGCATCTATACAAGCGGTACAGTTAATGCATTCCAGCTGGGTACCGTTTCGGATGTCTATCCCGGTAGGACATACGTTCACACAAAGTTTACAATCTACACAGTCCCCTTTGTCCAGCGCTGCCCGGTCTTCACCTTTTCGGATCTTCGCCCTGTTTTCACCCCTCTTGTAATCATAGGCTACTACTATAGATTTTCTATCCAGCAATACCCCCTGCATTCTGCCGTAAGGGCAAACATTGGTGCAGACCTGTTCCCGGAAAATGGCAAAGACATAGTAAAAGACCAAAGTAAAAATAACAATGGATACAAAGCCACTTAGATGAGCAGAAGGAGGTTCTGAAATGATCGCCAGGAGTTCATCGCTGCCTATTATATACGCCAGGAAAGTATTGGCAATAATAAAAGAAACGGTGAAAAAAATTAAGTGCTTTGAACCCTTTTTTAAAATCTTCTCATTGTCCCATTTTTGTTTATCCAACTTTTTCTGAGCTGTCCAATCCCCTTCGATGAAGTATTCTATCCTGCGGAAAACCCCCTCCATAAAAATGGTCTGGGGGCAGATCCAGCCACAGAATATCCTGCCATAAACCACCGTAAACAGCACTATACAAACAAAACCCACTATAGTAGCCAAGCCAAATAGGTAGAAATCTTGCGGCCAAAAAATCTGGCCAAAAATGATAAACTTTCTGTCCAACAGATTTAGCATCAAAACAGGCTGTCCATTAATCCGCAGGAATGGCCCTACAAAAAGAACAGTCAACAAAATAGCATTTACTACCATCCGCCAATTGGTGAACTTCCCTTTTGGTTTTTTGGGATAAATCCACACCCTCTTTCCAGCATGATCTACTGTTGAAATCTTGTCTCTGAAATCTTCTGATGCGATAGTGGACATTGGGGAATAAGTGGGATTAGTTAATAAGTGATTTAGTTATTAGTTGGATAGGGGGATTTAGTTATTTGGGTTTTGGTTAATTAATAGTGATTGGTTATTTTTTTTATTGCTAGGTTTAGAAAAGATTTATGATTTCAGAATTTAATCCGAAATCATAAATCCAAAATCAGAAATTTATTTTTCGTAAAGGTCTCCCTGAGGTTCTTTGGCATTTGCCGGGTCGGTGCCTTCTTTGCTGATGATATAGCTGGTCACCTGTTGGATTTGGGCCGGAGAAAGCTGTCCTTTCCAAGCGATCATACCTTTGGCAGGTACACCATCTTGGATCACTTTGAAGATATCTCCCACACTTCCGCCATGCATCCAATAGGCATCTGTCAGGTTAGGGCCTACAGTTCCCTGGAGTTCTGTGCCATGACAGGCTGCGCAGTTGCTGTCATAGATACTCTTTCCAAGAGATATGGAAGCTTCATCATCCAGATAGGTTACGTTTGTTTCATTCAGGGCACCACCCTTGGATTCGATATAGGCATCTATACGAGCTTTGGCTTCTGCCATCTCTGTTTCATACTCTTCAGCCTGTAGTTCTCCCAAACCAAAAACATGGAATATACCCATATAGGCAATTGCGAAGACTATGCAGGCTGCAAACAAAGCCTTCCACCATGGGGGTAGGCTGTTGTCCAGTTCTATGATCCCATCATATTCGTGATCGGTCATTACCTCATGTTCTCTTTCTACAGGTACCGCATCGGTAAGTCTCTGGTTCCACTTCTCCCAGAAGGTTGGTTGTATGGCGTCCTTCGCCTGCTCAAGTGGAGACTTTATGATTAGAGATTTGCGTAATGCATAGAATGCGATCAGCAACCCGCCTAAAGAAAGGACTACAGCCACAGTCATAAAGATAATGACACCAAGCATTACTTCCTCAAAAGTAAATTCTGTGTAGTTAATCGACGGTTGCTGCTGGGCAAAAGCAACAACAGGGGAGAGGAGAAGGACCAAGCCGGCGAGACACCCTCTCTTTATTTTTTTATAGCAGTTCAAAGTTTCCATCTGAATAGTATTTTGTGTTTGATAAGCGCTGAACCGTGCTTAATTCCATTAATTGTCTGATGGCTTAATGTTAAACAGCTCATCCTTATTACCCGGCGTTTCATCTTCCAAAGGAGAATGTGACACGCTGCTGAAATATTCTTTCTTAGCAGAGACTGCCCAAAGGATCAGTACAGAAAAGAAGATGAAGAATACGAGCAGGGAAAATATGGGATAGATCTCTATCCCAAGTATTGAATCCATATGTGATTTTACAAATTTCAGCATCGTCTGGCTTATTTAATTTCGTAAGATTTATACTGTTTATTGGCGTCTGCCTTTATATCAGTACCCAGTCGCTGCATGTATGCGATCAAGGCGATGATCTCCTTATTGCTCTTTACCTGTATGCCACTTGACGCTAAGCTGGCCACTATTTCATCAGCCTGGTCGCTCATGTCTGATACCGCACGGGTTTCGTATCCATCAGGATAAGGCACACCCAGTTTTCTCATCACAGTGATTTTTGCCTCGGTGCTTTCCACATCTATCTCTTTCTCAAACAACCATGGGTATGGAGGCATGATAGAGCCTGGAGACATAGATTCCGGATCCAACATGTGGTGATAGTGCCAGCTATCCGGATATTTGCCGCCAAGTCTTAAAAGATCTGGACCTGTTCTCTTAGATCCCCACAGGAACGGGTGATCGTACACAAATTCCCCAGCTTTGGCATATTCACCATAGCGCTCTGTCTCACTTCGGAATGGTCTCACCATCTGTGAGTGACAGTTATTACATCCTTCTTTGATGTAGATGTCACGTCCGTGGAGTTCCAGAGATGTATATGGTTTTACACTTTCTATCGTAGGTATATTGGAGTCGATGAGGAAGGTCGGAACCATTTCCACTGCTCCGCCTATCATGATCACGATAAGTGAACCTACCAGCAACTGTACAGGACGTCTTTCAATCCATCTGTGCCAGTGCTCGCCTTTTGGCTTTTCGTAAGCTTCGCTTAGTGGAGCTGCTTCGGCTGCTTCATTTTTAAGGAAGTTACCTTTTCTGGAAGTCATGAAAAGATTGTAACCCATTAGGAGTGCGCCAATGATGAATAAACCACCACCTCCTGCACGGAGTGCGTACATTGGCTTAAGCTGTGTCACTGTCTCCAGGAAGTTAGGGTAAGCCAACATACCTTCGGCAGTAAATTCTTTCCACATTAAGCTCTGGGTAAAACCTGCCCAGTACATTGGAAGAGCATATACAAGGATACCAAGCGTGGCAATCCAGAAGTGGACGTTGGCCAGTTTCTTGGAATAGATTTCTGTCCTGTACATGCGTGGGATCAGCCAGTAGAGCATACCGAATGTTAACATACCATTCCAACCCAATCCGCCCACGTGAACGTGTGCTACTGTCCAGTCGGTAAAGTGGCTTATCGCATTTACGTTTTTAAGAGAAAGCATAGGGCCTTCAAATGTAGCCATACCATATGCTGTGATGGCCACTACCATAAATTTCAAAACAGGATCTTCTCGCACTCGGTCCCATGCACCTCTAAGGGTAAGAAGACCGTTTAGCATACCTCCCCAGCTGGGAGCTAAAAGCATGATACTGAATACCACCCCTAATGACTGTGCCCAGTCAGGCAATGCATTATATAATAGGTGGTGAGGACCAGCCCAGATATATAAGAATATAAGTGCCCAGAAGTGGATAATAGATAATTTGTAAGAATACACTGGTCTATTGGCTGCCTTCGGTACAAAGTAGTACATCAGACCCAGGTAAGGAGTAGTCAAGAAGAATGCAACCGCATTATGTCCATACCACCACTGCACCAGCGCATCCTGTACACCCGCATAGGCGCTATAGCTTTTCATAAAGCTGATAGGAAGACCGAAAGAGTTTACTATATGAAGTA
>DATHVH010000031.1:0-8506 GCA_035461405.1 Anditalea sp. | reverse complement strand
CGAATACGCCATCAAAATGGGTATTGCCTGCAATGGGGAGATCACCAGAAATAATATTTTTGCAAGAAAAAATTACTTCTATCCCGATCTTCCGAAAGGATATCAGATCACACAGGACAAAGGACCAATATGTGTTGGGGGCCACGTGCCTATATTTATAAATGGAGAACAGAAGGCCGTAGCACTTACTCGAATACATATGGAGGAAGATGCCGGGAAATCCATGCACCTTGCCGGAGAAGTAGATACTTTGGTAGACTTTAACAGGGCTGGAGTGCCACTTATAGAAATAGTATCAGAACCCGATATGAGATCCTCAGAGGAGGCCTATTCATTTTTAATGGAAATAAAAAAATTGGTAAGATATCTTGATATCTGTGATGGTAACATGGAAGAGGGCTCACTAAGATGTGATGCAAATATATCTATCAGAAAAAAGGGAGATACAGAACTTGGCAAAAAAGTCGAAGTTAAAAATATGAACTCTTTCCGAAATGTAGTTAGAGCAATCGAGCATGAATTTGAGAGACAGGTAGTGATGATGGAGGAAGGCATTGAAATAGACAGTGAGACCAGAAATTTTGACGGTCCTACTGGTACTACTTCTAGCCTAAGAAGTAAAGAGAACTTAAATGACTATCGTTATTTCCCGGAACCGGATCTCAGCCCTGTAGTAATATCAGAGGAGTGGTTGCAGGCGGTTAAATCTGAAATGCCATCTCTTCCAAGAGAATTACATGATAAATTTGTAAACCTATATGGTTTACCAGATTACGATGCTGGAGTATTGACAGATTCTAAAGAGATAGCTTTATTTTTTGAGGAATTATGTGAAAAAACTACCAATTATAAAGCTGCATCCAACTGGATGATGGGGCCTGTTAAGTCTTACCTAAATGAACTAACCCTCCATATTTCTGATTTTCCTATTACCCCAGGGCAAGTGGCAGAGCTTATAGCATTAATAGATGATGGTAAGGTTAACTTTTCGGTGGCATCACAGAAAATATACCCAGAGTTGCTTAGAGACAAGAAAAAGAGCCCTCATCAGATAGCCCAAGAAATGAACCTCATTCAGGAAAGTGATGAAAGCTCTATTAAACCAATCATCGAAAGCGTGATAGCAGAAAATGCAGCTAAAGTAGAGGAATACAAATCAGGGAAAAAAGGTCTATTAGGTATGTTCATGGGGCAAGTAATGAAGAAGTCTCAGGGAAAGGCAGATCCAAAGGTCGCGAGTAAAATTTTAACAGAGTTATTAGGAGAGTAAAATGAAGAGTTTAAAAAATTCAATTTGGATCGGGCTAGTGTTTATAGGGGCAGTAGCCTGTGCTCAACAAGAAAAAGGTTTCGATGGTAGTGTAGTCATCCGGGGTGATCTAGATAATCACCCAGAGGGATATGTAGTTCTATCTCAATATAAGGATAATACTACAGAAGTAATCGATACACTTGAAGTAGGAAATAACGGTAAATTCGAATACACACTTTCTTTAGAAAGCCCTGGGTTCTATGACCTAAGCCTAATGAATCAGGAGCAAGTAAGATTAGCCCTTTACGATCAAGATGTTAAGGTGAAGTATGATTTTAGTAAGGATGAAAAACCTTCTATATCAGGATCCAAGGATACTGACGAACTGAAAAAAGTAGATCAGTTGGCTGTTGATTATCAGGAGGAAATTAATCAATTAAATTCCGAGTATTATGAGGCTATGAATAGCAAGGATCAGGATAAAATTAAAAATATCCAGGAACGGGCTATGGGTCTCGAGAGCGCACAGGCTGGAAAGGTAAAAGCAGTGATAAATGATATGGATGGAAGTTTTTCTGCTTTAGCAGCTATAGGGATGTTAAACCCGAGAACGGACTTTCAATTTTTGGATAGTCTCATTATAGCTTTGGATGAAAGATATCCTAATACCAAAACCATAGTAAATGTAAAGCAGCAATTGGACGAGATGAGGGCATTGTCCGTAGGTCAGCCAGCTCCAGAAATATCACTGCCCAATCCAGATGGGCAGACTGTAAATCTATCTGACCTTAGAGGTAATTATGTATTGATAGATTTTTGGGCGGCATGGTGTAAGCCTTGTAGAGAAGAGAATCCAAATGTGGTGAGACTTTATAATAAATACAATGACAAAGGATTTGAAGTATTTGGAGTATCCTTGGATAGGACAAGAGAAGCTTGGCTTCGCGGCATTGAGGAAGATGGACTAGTTTGGACTCAGGTTTCAGACCTTCAATATTTTAATTCAGCAGCAGCAGACACGTATCAAATTAATGCAATCCCAGCTACCTATCTTATAGATCCGGACGGAAAAATCATAGCCAAAGATTTAAGGGGGTCAAGACTGGAGGAGAAACTAAAAGAGCTATTGGACTAACCTCTAACTAGTGCTAAAATTTTGAGCCTTTCATTGAAATATGAGAGGCTTTTTTCGTTATTAATCAGGATCCTACCTGTAAACTTAAAATATGTTAAAAAGGGTAAAAATATTTATGTAAACACCTTTTTTTATAATGTAATTCCTTGCATGTTTGTACCGAAAAAAAAATAACAATAAATTCCTCCTCTTTTCAGATTTCACCCTTTTAAATTAGCTTTGCTATTTTAATGGAATGCTTTTTGTAAAGATGGGAAGCAACAAAAAAACACAAACAATTCCTCTACAAAAAATGAAAAAAAGAACTGCAAAATCCCCAATGAGCAAGCTACTTACGTTAGCATTGTTTTGCCTATTAGCCATGGGTGCATGTAAGAGTAAAAAGAAAGTCACTGAAGTAGCGCCTGAACCTGCTCCAGTAGAACAGCCAGCCCCAGCACCTGCTGCTCCAGCACAGCCGAGCGCAGAAGAGGTAGCTGTTAGCAAGTTGGAAAATTATTTTTCATCTATCGCCAATGCGTCAAACGCCCAGAGCGCTAATGCTACCATCCAAGAGGCCTTGGGTTTATTCTCAAATCAGAATACGCCAGTGTTAATAGTAATCCATGAAGAAAATGGTATGAAAGATTACGATGAGCCTACTGATATTCAGAAATATCTGAACTACCTAAAGGATACACAAAAGAACCTTAACTTTATTAGCGACGTTAGAGTCGATGGTAACGGAAGAGTCACTGAACTAGAACTTCGCAGAAGAAGATAATTATCCCATCCCTTATTGAAAATTCACATAATCATGAAAAAATATTTTCCTTCCTTCCTTTTATTGTTTTTCTTGACTGCTGCCGTATCGGTAGCACAAACTGCAGATATCAGTCCTCAGAGAAAGCAAGCTATTGATTCTTTGGCTTTGGAGAAAGTTAAAGATCTAAGTAAATATATCAGCATCATTGGCAGTAAAGAAACACAGTTTTCTGAAGCCAATCGTGTAATGGACAGAGCTGAAGAGCTTTTTGCTCCTGCTGCTGAAATGGGTGTTTCTTCTATTAACACAAAAGACGTAGCTTATTATAAAGTGCGTAGATATTTTGAAAGATTGATGGCACTTAACTATGACCGTGTAAACATCAGTTGGTATGACATCCATTATATCAGTGACCTGGAAAGACAGCCTGACGGAAGATTCGTAGGGGTAGTTACTGTTTACCAGAGATTTGAAGGTACTTCCCAAGAAGCAGGGTTGAATTATAGAGATACTACTAAGAAAGATATTACTATTTACGTGGAAAGAAAGTCTACCCAGGTTGCTGGTAGAACTATCGAATTCTGGGACGTAATGCTGGGTGATATCAGAGTGACTGAAACTTCCGCATGAGAAAATTAACATTATTAATAATATTAATAATTACATCCATACAGCTGACTCCGGGGCAAGGTTTATATAGCCCCGGGTCACCTGCGGATGACGGCAAATTCGCTGCATCCACTAAACAAGTTAATCAATTTTTTAGAAGGTTTAATGCTGAAGAAAGCCAGGATGGCAAGAAAAGGTATTATTCCACCGACAGAGAATATAGAGATAGAGACCTTAGAAAAAGCTTTATCAATATCCTCTTCGATAATGAAACCTCAGGAATAGCCCGTGATCTAAAAGTTGCATTTACGACTGAAGTAATAGCTGAAGGAAATCCCCAGTTTTTGGATTTTCATGGTGATAATTGGTTTGCTGAAGTAAATACAGTTTTCACTTACAGAGGAAAAAAAGAAAATGTTACTTTATTCATGAAACTTCAGCCGGAAGGTATGGGGTATGAATGGGTCATTGACAAAGTTTCTTTTGATCCATTTAAAGCATACTTTGACAAAGATACGGGCACAAAGAAGCAATTTCTTCACCCATTGAGTCATGAATTGGATTTCATGAATTTAAGAAAGGCATTTCAAGAAAATCCTAAGCCAGAATCCTATACAGGCACGAATTATGAACCAGATTATTTGACCCTTTTTCTATACGAAATAAAAAGAGGAAATTTTAAATTTGAAAATGTTACAGATCTTAAATTTCACTTCTTTCAGATAGATAACTGGTATTTTGAACTTGCCCAGTTCAATAGGCCTGGGTTTAATACCGGCTGGCTCATTTCTAATTTAGTGAAATTGAAAGAAGGAGACCGAGATGCTGTCTTAAAATACATTTATGATCAAAAATAAATTTATATACTTGTTTGTTGCCTATTGCTTTAGCCTCACCCTGGTAGAAGCACAGGAAATGGGAAACTATTCCAAACAGGAAATAAAGGATTTCTCGCAAAAAGCGGAAGATCAAGTTAAGTTTCTGGAATATTTTCTTAATACAGTAGGAAGCAAAGAAACTTCCGCTAGAGATAAAGATGTAGTCATCAGGGAAAGCTATGTGAAGATTTTCAGAGATGGAAAAGTTCAGGTGGAAGATGATCTGCTTCTCGACCGTAAGGTAATTACAAATAAGGATGTAACTGCATATTTGAAAGATGTAGATTTTTTCTTTAGAGATGCCAATTTCAGCTTTAAAGTAAAAGAAGTAAAGCCTTTTCTACGAGATAATGGAGAACTATCTTTTCTGGTGTCTATAGACAGAACATTATCTGGTGTTGGTATAGAAGGAGAGAAAATACAAAACATTAAGCCCCGCTTTATTGAAATCAATCTGGATCCTAATTCTAACGATCTAAAGATTGCGAGTATGTACACCACTAAGTTAAGTAGAGATAAAGAGCTTATGGAATGGTGGGAGACTTTATCATATGAGTGGAGATCTTATTTTGAATCTAAATTTAATTTAGAAGAGAGGGATTCTGTTGATTTGGAAATGATTAACAAGATGAGTTCTATTGATAGTTTAAATCTCTCAGGGAAAAGACTTATCCAGGATCTTTCGCCCATATTTGCGATGAGAGATTTGAAATACATCAATATCAGCAATACCAATATTGCCGATCTAAGCCCTATAAGCCATGTCACTTACCTTTCATATTTAGATATATCCAACACTCCCACAGAAGATGTTCAGTTTTTGAAATATTCTGAAACATTGAATCACCTAAATATTTCCGGCACAAAAGTCTATAATATAGACGAGCTTGGAGGGTTGAAAAATCTGAAAGTATTTAAAGTAGCTAATGCACCCATTCGTGGATTTGGGGTTCTAAATAACCTCAATAATTTAGAAGAATTGGATTTGGCTGAGAGTGGTTTCAATAACCTTCAAAGTATAAAAGACCTTCAAAATCTAAAGCGACTAGATCTTTCTGGGAATTATCTAACAAATTATGATTTTATTGCTGAACTTAAAAACCTTGAGTTTATCCGTTTAGATGAAACGAATATAATAGACTTAAGTGTACTAAAGGATTTAGAAGCTTTAAAAATAATAAGTATCAATCAAACTGAGGTAAGTAGTTTAGAGCCTGTAAACAATAAATCATCTCTAGAAAGGATATATGCAGACCGCACCAGTATACCTGAGCAGTTAGCTGATGATTTTACCAGAAAAAACAGGAAAGTGCTTCTTATCCATAATGTAGAGAATCTACAGACGTGGTGGAACACATTGCCAGACGGATGGAGAGAGGTGCTTATTAAAAATTATAATGGTTTATCTTCTAATACCCCAGATTCTGAAGCACTGTCCATTATGGTAGGAAGTGAATCTTTAGATCTTTCTAACAGTAGTATTTCGAACTTAAGGCCCGTTATTAAATTTAAAAAATTAGAGGAATTAAATATTAATGATAGCAAAATTCAAGATATTAGTCCTTTAAGCGAGGCTAGGACTTTGGTGAAATTATATGCTAATAATACAGCTTTGACAAATGTAGAAGCACTTGAAAACCTTACCGCTCTTGAAATAGTCCATCTCAAGAATACACTTATCAAGAATATAAAGCCTTTGACATATTTAACTGATTTGGTTTATTTAGATATAGATGGTACGGAAGTGCCTAAATGGGAGGTACAAAATTTATTAAATATTATTCCTACTGCTAATGTAATATATAGATCAGAAGGATTACAAGGGTGGTGGGATCAATTAGACAGTACTTGGAAAGGTTTAATAACATCGCAATTTAAATTGGGTGATAAGCCTTCTAGTAGGGAATTGCATAAGGCGACTGCCAGCCCTAATATTAAAATAGAAGGTGCCAATATTACAGACCTAGAACCTTTGGTATCATTTGTAAATTTAAAAGAAGTAGAGATAAGTGATGTGCCCCTCCAGGATATCAGCGCTATTGCATTATTGGAAAATTTGGAGAAATTAAGGATTACTCAAGCACCTATTATGACCTTGACTCCTTTAGCTAACCTAACTGAATTACAAGAATTAAACCTTTCTAATACAGGGGTAGAAGACCTACGACCATTGGCAGCTCTTACTAAATTGAATATTCTTAATCTATCTGGAACGAATATTAAAAGATTAAATGGGTTGGAAAATCTGTATGACCTTAGAAATCTTGATATAGCCAATACCAATACAAGATCTTTAAAGCCTATCTTAAATCTCACCAACATGGAACAACTAAAGTGTTTCAATACTAGAATTAACAAAAGGCAGGTAGATAATTTTAAAAAGGCAAACCCTGATGGTGATGTAAGGTATTACTAGGGAAACAAAAAAACATTATTATATTTAAGCTCTGGAATTTTTCAGAGCTTTTTATTTTTATAGTCACCAGGTTCCTAAAGACCATAATTCATTAGTAGATTAGAATTTTTGATGGTAATTTGCAGTTTAGAAAACTACCACCATTCCAGACTATATGTTTATTTTAACTGAGATCAGTTTTACTTTACCATTAAGTAGTCCCATCATTATATTTGCAATATTATTATTTATCATTCTATTTGCACCTATTTTTTTAAATAAAATAAGAATCCCCCAATTGATAGGATTAATTATTGCCGGCGCTATCATAGGTCCAAATGGGTTCCATATATTGGAAAGAGATAGCAGCATACAATTATTTGGAATGGTAGGACTGCTGTATATTATGTTTCTAGCAGGACTGGAAATAGATTTGGCTGACTTTAAGAAGAATAGTGCTAAGAGCGTAGTATTTGGGCTTTTTACTTTTTTAATTCCTATGGCGTTTGGGATTTTTAGCGGTATCTATATTTTGGGCTTTAGTTTAATGGCTTCGGTATTATTGGCAAGTATGTTTGCCTCGCATACTCTGATAGCATATCCGATTATCAGTAAACTGGGAGTAGCTAAAAATAAAGCAGTAAACATAACGGTAGGGGGCACCATGATTACCGATACCTTAGCACTTCTTGTTCTAGCCGTTATAGCCGGTATGGCTACTGGAGAGTTGAATAATGAATTTTGGATACGCTTAAGTATTTCGATTATTATATTTGGACTTATCGTTACACTAGTATTTCCCGTGGTAGCAAGATGGTTTTTTAAAAAGAATGATGATAATATTAGCCAATATATATTTGTATTAGGATTAGTTTTCTTAGGAGCTTTATTGGCCGAAATGGCAGGAATTGAAGGTATTATCGGGGCTTTCTTAGCGGGGTTAGCTTTAAATAGGTTAATCCCCCATACCTCTCCACTAATGAATCGAATTGAATTTGTTGGGAATGCATTATTTATACCTTTCTTTCTTATTGGTGTAGGGATGTTAATTGATTACCGGGTTTTTTTCAGTGATCTACAGACTATAATAGTAGCTGTGACTATGACAGTAGTAGCTACTTCATCTAAATTTATTGCTGCACTTATTACCCAGAAAGTTTTTAAATTTAGCTCTTCCCAAAGGGACATAATATTTGGTTTGAGTAATGCTCAGGCGGCGGCAACTCTTGCAGCAGTTTTAGTGGGTTATAATCTTATTTTAGGTGAAAATATTGATGGTAGCCCTATCAGATTATTAAACGAATCTGTCCTTAATGGCACTATTTTAATGATTTTGGTTACTTGTACTATTGCATCATTCGTGGCCCAAAGAGGTGCCACCAGGCTTGCCTTGGAAGAAACTGAAGGTTCTGGATCACAGGATGAAGAAGATGTAGAACCAAAGGAGAAAATTCTTATTCCCATCAATCATCCTGAAAGTATAGAAGAATTA
>DATHVH010000030.1:0-3114 GCA_035461405.1 Anditalea sp. | reverse complement strand
TTTTCTGACATTTTCTTCCATGTTTTCTGCACGATGTCGATGATTTTATTTTTATCCTCGATATGCTTGTCTATAAAATCATCAAAGTAATACTTCAGAAATACCAGGCAGACTACATCCTCCAATGTCTGTGCTTCAGGGTCTGTTTTGAGCTGCCGCTTGTTGATAAGGTCATCCACTTTTTGGATGTCTTCATTTGCATATCCATTTGCCCTCATGA
The DNA here is from genome assembly GCA_035461405.1 of Anditalea sp. Classification (GTDB taxonomy): domain Bacteria; phylum Bacteroidota; class Bacteroidia; order Cytophagales; family Cyclobacteriaceae; genus Anditalea. The sequence continues at coordinate 2,894 of DATHVH010000030.1, read as the reverse complement.
TCCCAGCAGCTTTTTCGCCGTGAAATTTCTTCAGTTCGGTCCTCCACTGCAGGTAGCCTTTTCGGTCCATAGGGTATTTTTCCCGGGGATGGGTAAACCGCTGTATATGCTGAGCACGAACCGCTATTTTAAGATTTTCTGAAGCGTCAGGACAAAACTCCTGAAGCATGTCGGTCATTCGTATGCTGTATAGCAGTTCTTTGGGGACGCGCTCTCCATTACTGATTTCCATATGTGGATCCTGTGAATTTAAAGCATCAATGTCGGCTATGGTGATCTGAAGTTTATCCATGTTGTGAAAATTTTCTATTGCTTATTTTGAAGATAGGCAATAGATCATTAAGGTTCAAATAACTTATAATGGAAGTCTATGTTATAAATTTAAAACTACATATTTTAAGTGAATACGATATGCTATAGGGATAACAAGGGAAGGAATCTAAACAATGCCAGCGGGAACGATTTGAGTGTATAAATCTGCCTTCAGCTTTTCCCTCCGCTCATTCACCACTTCGCCAATGATGATTATGGCCGGTGCTGACATGAAGGCCAAAGCAGGATCATCCATTACCTTTCCCAAGATATTGATCAAAAACTTGGTACTTTCCAAGCTGCCGTTTTGAATGATAGCCATAGGTTCATCTGCTCCTCGCTGCTTTTGAAACATGTCTACTATTTCCCCTATTTTCTTAAGTCCCATCAGGATTACTATAGTAGCACTGGACTGGGCGGCCAGATGAAGATCCTTGGCAAGAGAACCGTCTTTTAGGGTACCGGTGATTACCCAAAAACTTTCATTGACACCCCGTTTAGTCAGTGGGATACCGCTAAGACCGGCTACGGATGTCGCACTGCTGATGCCCGGTACATAGGATACGGGAATTCCCTGATTCTGGGCATAATCGAGTTCTTCATGTCCGCGGCCGAAGACATAAGGATCACCTCCCTTAAGCCTGACCACATGCCCCATCGTTTTGGCATAGCCTACGATCATCTTATTTATTTCATACTGTTGCTGAGAATGCCCGCCCGCCCTTTTTCCTACGTAGATTTTTAAGCAGGTAGCAGGTGCATGATCCAGTAGTGTAGCATTAGCCAGAGCATCATATAGGATTACATCTGCAGTTTGTAGCATTTTGATGGCTTTAAGCGTGATCAAGCCGGGATCTCCCGGACCAGCGCCTACCAGTGTGAGTCTTGGTTGTCTATGGTTCATATTACAATATCTAAATTAATGATTTAAAAATACGTAAATTTTTTAAGTATAAATACGTAATTTTAAAATTATATTTTTATCTTTGGATTAACATTAGATTTTTAATCAGATAAAATACTTAGAAATAAGTACACTAAATCGAAATTAATATGAAAAAGGTAGTTGTAATAGGCAATGGAATGGTGGGTTACAAGTTTTGCGAAAAACTTAGAGCGGCAGAAGGCAACGAGCTATTTGATGTAACGGTTTTTGGGGAAGAGCCCTGGCCTGCTTATGACCGGGTCCACCTGAGTGCTTATTTTTCTGGTTCCAATGCAGATGATCTGATCATGGCGCCACGGTCTTGGTACCACGAGCACCGGATAGACCTTAGAACTAATGAACTTATAGTCAAAATAGATAGAGAAAATAAAACAGTCCATAGCCATACAGGGAATAGTACCACCTATGATTACCTCATTCTGGCCACAGGGTCAGGTGCTTTTGTCCCAACAATCAAAGGAGTGGAGAAAAAAGGGGTTTTTGTCTACCGGACACTTGAAGATCTTGATGCCATCGTGGCTTATGGGAAAAAGGTGAAATCAGCCGCCGTGATGGGCGGAGGGCTATTGGGTCTGGAGGCGGCCAAAGCAGTCTATGATATGGGGTTGAAGACCCACGTGGTGGAGTTTGCTCCCCGACTGATGCCCAGGCAGCTGGATGAGAATGGGGCAGAACTTTTAAAATCTAAAATTGAGGACCTGGGCATCAGTGTTCACCTTTCTAAAAATACACAGGAAATAACCGGAAACGGAAAACTTACCGGGCTGGAATTTTTGGACGGATCCAAACTTGATGTGGAGATGCTTGTCATCTCGGCGGGCATAAAGCCGAGGGACGAACTGGCAAAGGATTGTCAACTGGACACTACGGCAAGAGGTGGGATAGTGATCAATGAATTCATGCAGACCAAAGACCCCTCTATCTTTGCCATCGGTGAGGCGGCAGCCTACAAAGAAATGGTGTATGGTCTGGTAGCCCCAGGTTACGAAATGGCCGCACAAGTGGTCAATCAGCTGGTAGGCAGGGAAGTGAAGCCATTTATGGGCTTTGACATGTCCACCAAACTGAAATTGATCGGTGTGGAAGTAGGCAGTTTTGGGGACCCTTTTGGAGAGATAGAGCCATGCAAATCCATAGTTTTTGAAGACAAAGTGAAGGGTCTTTATAAAAGGATTAATATATCAAAAGATGGCAAAAAGCTGCTTGGTGGTATCCTTTTGGGAGATACGGCCGCATATAATATGCTGCTGCAAATGGTGCAGAACAATATGCCGCTGCCTCCAGAGCCAGAAGACCTGATCTTAGGAAGCAGAGGGGGAAAAGAAGCAGCAGGAGCTGGAATAGCCTCCCTTCCTGAAGGGGCGCAGATTTGCTCCTGTGAAAACATCACCAAAGCGGATATCTGTAAGGCCATCACTGAGGGCGGCATAGAGGATATGGGAGCTTTAAAAACCTGTACTAAGGCTGGAGCAGGCTGTGGAGGCTGTGTACCCATGGTCCAGGACCTCTTAAATCATCAACTTAAGAGCATGGGCAGGAAGGTCAAGAATGTTATTTGTGAGCATTTTGACTATACCCGACAGGAACTGCTGGATTTGGTGAAGGTAAAGGAAATGAAAACCTATAACAGCCTGCT
>DATHVH010000029.1:0-4126 GCA_035461405.1 Anditalea sp. | reverse complement strand
CTACAATTACTTCAACTTCTCGGGTCTGAAAGGTCAGACCAAAGTAAGTAGAAGTGGCTTACACTATTACTCCAGTTTAGTCACCCTCGTGCTTTCATCACCCAATGAAGACTTTATGGACTATCTTTTGGAGCAAGTGTTCAATACGCCAAAGATTGAGTTAGGAAATCTTATCATTTCACCTGAGTACACTGAGCAGGAAATAGAACCTACTCTGGAGACATCAAACAAGTTTGTTTGTATATCCCCATTGGTACTGCTTACCCCGTCATTTAACGATGACTCGGGCAAGCGTTTCATAAACCCGGATACGGATGAATTCTCCGACCTTCTTTATGAATCTACACTGACCAGAATGGAAAAGTCAGGATGGTACTCCCAGGAACAAATGGAATCATTCTACAAATTCCAAGTGGTACCGGACATGAATTATGTAAATAAGCTTCGTGAACAGCAAAAAAAATTCGCAAGAATTTATTCTGTTTATGACATGGATGTCAAATATGAAGTAAGAGGATACACCCTTCCTTTCACCTTATATGCTGCTCCAGAAGTACAGGATTTCGTGTTCAAATGTGGTTTGGGAGCCTTTACCCATAAGGGTTTCGGTATGCTGGATTTAGCTAACCATGCCCCAAGCCAAAAAACTGAACCGTACAAATTTAAAAGGGAAGGATTCATTCCTTACAGATCACAGGAAGGCAGACCTCCAAGACAGGCACCATCCGGTGATGATCAGCCACCTATCGAAGAATAGGAACCGGATTAAATTCCTCTTAATGTAATTAGTCAAAAGACTGCCTTGATGGGCAGTCTTTTTTTTGTTGGATGATTTTTAATATACTAATACTGAAGTTTGAGAGTCTTAAATATTATCTTTTAATAATTTTCTTGACGTAGCTTTTATTTCCGATAGTGACATTCAAAATATATATTCCATTATCTAGTGTTCTGGCATCAATAACTCCATTATCAAAAGAAGTAATTGGAATAACCATACCGTTCATATTATATATATTAATGCTGTCAATTGATTTAAATGACCTAATGTATATAAATTCAGATGTTGGATTAGGATATACTGAAAAATCAAATTCATAATCATCCTCTAAGTGTGTGACCAAATCCAAACCCTCTTGAAAAATGTTTAAGTCCAAAGCTACCCCTTCGTGGGACGTAAAAGTAACTTTGGCATTTCTTCCTTCAAATACCTTATTTGGATTCACTTGAAGGTTGAGAATTTGACTTCCTACTCCTTCTGTTTGGTTAAAAGTCAACCAATTTTGATCAGAAGATAACTTCCAACTACCTGTAGAAATAACCTCCAAACTTCTATTAAGAGCAGAATCTGGCGAAAATAATAATTCATTCTGAGATAAATTCAATATGGTTGTATCCTTTTCTACTAAGAAAACCAAATAACCCGAAGCATTAAATTCAGTATCTTCGGCACCAAAGTTATGCTTTCCAAAAATAGCATTAAATCCGGTTTCACCTCCTATAAGTATATTACCATTAGATAGTTTTAACCAGTCTGAAAGGTTATCATCCCTACGGGGGTTACCTGCTATGGTTGCCCATAAAACTTTCCCAAAAGGTGTGAATTTTGCAAAAAAAGTATCAAAGTATCGATTTCCAATAGTAGGGTCTATTGAAGCTTCGAGCCTAATACCTCCAATATGTCCAGATTGGCCAATCGTCCCTGAAACATATATCATCCCTTCATTATCAACTTTAAGATTAGTACCTTCCTCGGTATAACTGGCCAAACCTGAAAAAGACCCCATTTTTTCAACCCAAACCAAATCACCCTCAAGGGTATATCTGGCCAAAAAGATATTATTATCTTCTGGTTCAACTACTTGACCACCAAAATCAGTTTTCACACTAAACGCACCGGTTATATATAATGCATTCAATTTCTCATCAATTGCAATCCCATTCGCCACGGTAAAAGAATAGGTGATTCTAAGACCTCTTGCAAGTTTAACCCATTCAATATTTTGATTAGAGCTTAATTTTCCAAAAAAAATATCCATTGTTGAAGTTTCAACTAATATATCATCAAATAAATCTTGTCCTACATAGGCACCTGCAAAGTAGAAATTATCATAAGAGTCTTTCACAACATCCCGAAGAACAATATTTCCCTTGTTTGTACCTGGAATATGCTTAACCCATCTGAAATTACCTTCATCACTATAATTTATGAAAAATATTGATTGATCTTGAGGCATCTCCTTTACAGGTATTCCATCATCATAAATGGTATAAGGTGAACCGGCGTCTCCTATCAAATAGACTGAATTGTCATTCCCAACCTCAATAACTTTGGTAATAAACCATAGATCATCTTGTTCTATCTTATTACTCCATAGAATATTTCCATTATAATCAAATTTCATAACCACCGTCATGAAATCATGTACTCCTACCCAATAAGCCAAATCATCTACCAATAGGTTATATTTAAATCTAATGGCGGCCACAATATTACCATCATTATCGATATTAAATACCGGAATCTGCACTGCTCCTAAATCTGAAAATTGACCTTTAAATTGTTTTACCCATTTAATATCCAGCGTGCTGTCCATCTTAATCAAAAAAGTATAATGAACTTCAGAATATGGTAATTGGTATTCTCCTATATAGGCTTGAGAGCGTGCACGGACAAAACCTGAGACATAGATATTTCCCTGCTCATCCATTTTCATTGATTCTAAATCAGTCCCCGCACGAAAAGGCTTTTGCCACTCCACAAGTTGGGCAACAGAAATATTTGTTAAAAAAAATAGTAATGAAGATAACAGCCAGTAACAGAATTTGGGATGGACCATATACAGTTTTATTCAAAATTAGTAGGAAAAACTGGTGGTCAATTCAAGATTCTATACTTTGTTTGCAATTAAAAGACCGTATCAGTATTTCTGTCAATTATGGTTTAAATATTTAGAAAAGAATACACCATTTTAAAGAAAAAATAAAATGTTTATTTTTTTCGCGCAATATACATATTTGATCATAATCCACCCAAGGTATTTATTCTCATTGAGCAGTGAGTCTTTCCAAAAGTTAGCAAAGACAATTCTCTAAGTTCATAAAGTTGAATTAGAGTCAGTCGAAAAAATTGTTTAGTAATGAAGTATAGCATCCTAATTAAAAGAGAATTGACAAATTCCATTACCAATATTTTAAATATGTAATAATTAAAATAAAATTAGAATAGGTTAATTTAATCAGAAATCTGAAAATTATTAAAAAATGAGGTTGAAGAAAATGTCCGACTAGAATGTTTGAAAAAACATTTAACTCCGTTATTCAAAAGGGAAAATTGGGATAATTCATTTAGAATCTCCTCTTATGGGGATTGACAACCGTATACCCTATCAATTCATCATATCGTGACCCCATATCCCGGTAATATATAAAAACTTCGTATTCATTTTCAGTCTGGAAATGATTTCCTTCAAGGGACTGCATATCCCAGCCCTGCTTGGTCTTGTAGCCATATTGATAATCATACCAGCCCTGCTTTAATAACAATGTCGCTTGATAAGTACCTGTCTTTTTGTTTAATTCCATTTTGGATTCGGGTTCCTGTCCCCAGTTACTCAAAGCTCCAAGAATGTATGGAGTTTCGGATATACCTTCATCTTTTAGATTAAAAGTCACCAATACATATTCACTTTCCAAATGGTGGTTTTGACGTTCTACGTTATAGATACCAAATTGGCCGTTTAGATCAAGGTATTCCACGTAAGGCTGGGATTTTCGAACTTTATCGATAGCAGCCTGTCCAAAGACGACATCCTCCTCCATTTCTATCTTAGCCATATTCTGACCCGGAGTCCTTACAAAACGCAGGTCAATAAATCTAAACTCATTACCTCCGTCAAAGACATTCGATCCATCAAAAAGTTTGTATTCAATTAATTTTTGATCTTCCCTTATAAAGGTGGGCTTCAGTCCGTAGATCGCATTGTCCCATCTTTGGTTCTGTCTTATGATCACTTTGACATTAGACAGGGGATCTATTAGCTCACGATTTTTGAAATTTACATTGAGATTAAGCTGCTGACCATCTCTCCTATCTTCAGTTCGACTGGATGGCACTACCGCTGCC
>DATHVH010000028.1:0-2976 GCA_035461405.1 Anditalea sp. | reverse complement strand
TCTTAGCTACAAAAGCCCACACAGAAACTGAAAAAACCAAGTATTTTTTATGTGGACCTGAAGGCCTGATGGATACTGCCAAAGAAACTTTACTCTCTTTGAAAGTACCTAATGAAGATATTATAAAGGAGAGTTTCTATACATCCGCTTCCGAAGATGCAGGTGATCCTACTGCCCAGGGGGTAGATAAACCGGTTCTAACCAGGGATGTAACAGTCATTTTAGAAGGGCAGGAGTATACCTATGCAGTCGCTCCGGATAAAACTATTTTAGAAGCAGGGCTCGACGAAAACCTGGACATGCCTTACTCGTGCCAGAGTGGGTTATGTACTGCATGTATGGGTAGACTGGTGTCTGGAGAAGTAAAAATGGATGAAGATGCGGGACTTTCGGATAATGAGAAAAAAGATGGCTATATTCTTTGCTGTGTTTCCAGGCCAATGTCTGCAGATATTAAAATCAAGATTGAATAATCAATATGCATTTTACAATGCTCAGTTAAAAAAGTCCTATTGTCCCCATCCGCAATGTGTAGATAGTAGTCTGTCAATAAATGGAAAAACAACAAGATATTAAATCAAATTTTAGAAGGCTTGAAAGAAATGTACTGATCCTTACAGGGCTACCTCTCCCAATTTTTGCCTTCGCTTACCTTTATACTACCAGTAAAAGTATGGAACTAGATCTTCCATCATTTCCGGAGTTATTGAATTCTGTCTTGATGGGGCTGGTGGTAGGTCTGTTAGTAGTCCAATGGCTTCACTTCCATAGGGGTATAAAAAAAACCAGGATCAGTAATTCTAGTCTGGATGATAGATTACATAGTTATAAAAAATTGACCATTTCTCGCTTTTGGAAACTTTTTGCGATTGGCCTGATGTGCGGAGTCGGGCTTCTGTTCTATGAAAATCCAGGATATACCATTGCATATGCCGTTACGCTGATATATGTATCATTAGGTAAGCCCACTCCTGATAGGATAGCTAAACTGCTAAGATTGAAAGGGGAGGAGAAGGATCTGGTGTATTCGATTAATCAGCGGGAGTAAGTATGGTCCACACTAGTGCGTCGGGGAGCAGTCTACTGCCAATGTCCGCAAAGATTGGTTAGTTAGAAGAGCATCCTGACAATTTGTATGCTCTTGATAATTTTAGAATTATAAGAAAATTACAGCTCTATCATTTACCTACCCATTCTCGGTTCTATCCACAAGAGTGTGGCTGAGAGGAGTACTAAAATGAGCCACCACCAAGCTGATAGTTGAATTTTATGATATAGGGGCGCAGTACTGTCTAAACTTCCCTGGTGGTAGTGTATAAATTGATTAATCTGATTCTTATTTCTCACGAATTGAAAATTATCATCTTCGCCGTGAAAATAAATTTCCAACGAATCGGCAAATGTTTTCCAACCGGATGAAGAGGCTTGAGAATAACCGGTATGGCTGCGAGGGTTTACAGGAGAAGGGGTAAAGTAAATAGAGTCACCTGCTATGGATACTACTTCATCTATATCTTGCTGGCTGTTGATGACCCATTCGTTTGATCCAAGACCTGTAAATAGGGGTTGGGGAATATGGAAGGAAGTACCTTCGATTGGCCGCATGGCATATAGCATCCTGTCCCATACAGCAGCATATCCTATGCTGTCTCCCTGTAGAGCTATAGGAAAGGTAGCTTCCAAGAGGCTGACTCCTACCTTAGCTTTTCCTATCCGTTGATAACCGGCGGCAGCCTCGAAGAGCTCCCACTGTTGTGGTTGGGTAATCAGTCTGTAGGGTAGGGCGGTGAGTGATCCTTCTATAGTCCTGCTGCCTTCCGGATGGGACCTATTTACCGACCAGTCGGTACCTAAGGCTCGGTTGATCTGCAGCAACTCTCTGTCCACATTTCCAAAATTGGTGAAAAGTACGGTGGCTCCGGATGCTATGGCGTCGCCCACTGCTGAAGAATTAGCAAAGGCGGGCTCGGTAATCAGAAACTGTAGAGTGTCGGCATTATCTATATTGGTGCTTTGCCGGATGACGGAGGTGGAGGTATAGACAGTGGCTGATATTCCCTGCCCTTTATTTCCCAACCATTCGGATAACCTTCTGATTTCCATATCAGGATATGAAAACAGCATCCGATAATGGATAGGATTATTTTCCGTGACAAAAAAATTGATTTTACCGACTTCCCGGCTATTGGCCTCCAATGTAAGCAGGTTCCGACCTATAGCTTTGGCTTGGGCAGTAAGTCTGAAATTGGGATTGTTTGGACCAATCAAGACAGAGTCCAAAATTTCATCACCAAATCTGAGAGAAAGGAATACCTCCTCAACGGTATTATAGGTGCCATGTATCGTCTGCGTCTGTCCTTGCCTGAGAAGTCCATCCCAACGTATATCTTCAACAACAGCCTCAGGTTGATAAGGTATCCATGTTACATTTGCCTGCTGTAGTTTCCCCAATTGTAGAGTAGTGAATTGCTGACCGGTCAAATAGACATAATCTGCCGAACTTTCATAATCATCTATGGATCTGGCTTCGTCCATATTTAAACTGTCTTTTAATCTATCGAGATACTCTCTGGGAACATCGGTTCCGTATACCAAGATATTTCTGGGTATATATTCTCTGTAGAAATAGGGCTGGACTACCAGCAAGATGAGACTTAGAAAAAAGAAAAGGTTTAATCCTGTTTTCAGGGCTTTTATTGAAGGTGATATTGTGGGATTTCTATATATCAGAACTAAAGATAATGCCAGCAAAACTATAAGAGAGGCGGTAAATATGGCTACCCAGAGATTAGAAAATTGTAGGTCTATCTGCATTATTTAATGTTTTCCCAAAAATGTTTCTCCAGTTCATTATTTGCAGAATAGGTAGCTCCCAACCGCTGTTCAGTTTTCACCAGGGGGAGTAGTTTTGTTTTCAGTTTCATCTGCGTTTCTGGGCCTATGGCTTCACCCGTAGCCAGCCGCTGCAGATCTATC
>DATHVH010000027.1:0-2544 GCA_035461405.1 Anditalea sp. | reverse complement strand
CGCAAAAGCCCCATAATATTCCTTTTAATTAAACTGCGAATTTACGGGAGAAATAATGTTTATCCGCATTGAAAGGTAGAAACCTGCACCATCCAAAGAAATAATAAAATATTATGTAGAAGAAAACGATTGTAATGGCGGATTAAAAAATTATGACTATATAAACGGTTGGGATTAAAAGTGTATGAAAGGGTAAATACCATTTAAAGTATAAGATATAAGCATCATCATTTAGGGTGGTAGTTATCAGTTTATGAAGAGATTAATCAATGTGGTTATCATATTATTTGACCGGTAAATTTTGGTTCTATAATTCCGCAGTTTATCGATATAACAACGGACATCTGTAATCGGACATGCAACAAAATAAATGACCTATCTCATAGTTCTATCTGATGACTTTTAGTAAATTACCTATTCAGAACTTTTAAACTTTATCCGATATGAAAATCCTAGTTCCTACCGATTTATCAGAAAATGCAGACAATGCATTGGAATTTGCCAAACAGCTTGTAGTTCAAAATGGAGGTGAGATCATTTTACTTTTCACTTATTATGCTGTTTATGATTTCGCCGCTCAAGCCACCCGTATCATTGGGCAGATAGAAAAAGATGCTAAAAAGGCATTGAAAAAAATTATAAAAAACAACAATCCGGACAATCTGACCATGGATTACCGTATAGTCCAGGGTACTGTAGAAAACGCCGTGGATTCAGCAGTAAGTGGTTTAGGGATAGACTTGGTGGTAATGGGTACCCAAGGTGCCAGTGGCTTAAAGAAGGTGCTTCTAGGCTCCAATACCGCTGATGTAATAAAAGAAGTAAAGGTACCAGTGCTAGCTGTACCCTCTGGAGCTACATATGAAAGGGTAAAAGAAATAGTGGTAGGCATAGAACTTAAAAAAGAAGATCCTAAAACCCTTCAAAAGCTAATGGACTTGACTGCCCAATGGCACTTACCCTATGAAATAGTGCACATTAAAAAAGGAGAAAACTTTGATACCGAAATAGGTTTTAAGGGTTTGCAAAGTTATATCACAGAAAATTTTCCTTTAGCTGAAGTTAGGTATGTAAATTATGAAGCCGATAGTATCAATAAAGGATTAGAGAAATACCTGGACGCTCATCCCGACGCTTTATTGGTCATGTTCTCAAAAACTAGGTCTTTTTTCGAACAGCTCTTTGAGACCAGCCGATCTGTAGAAATGGCTTATCATACACATGTGCCACTTCTGGTAGTAAAAACATCGTAACCCGTTTATTCTGGGAGTTTGGGATCACTTTAAAGGTTAAATAGCGCGAAGCTGGAATGCTTTTGGTGTGACCCCAAACTCTTGTTTGAATGCACGGATAAAATAAGTGATGTTATTAAACCCAGACATAAAACAAACTTCCTGAACTTGGTTTTCCGTAGATTTAAGATATTTTCTTGCAAGTTTCAACCTTTCCTGTAAGATGTAATCTGTGGGGGATACTCCAAGTTCATTTTTAAAACTTCTGGAAAAATGTGATTTACTCATGCATGCCTTATCGCTCAAAAGCTCCATGTTCAGATTTTCTCTAATATTTTCCTTTATGTAATCCACTACAAAAGCTAATCTATTACTGCCTGCATGCAGTTTATAAGTCTTCTCCAGCATTTCTCTGGCCTGTGTCTGGGAAAGACGAATCAAAAGCTCCTTAAGTGCCAGAGAAGCAATGACATCCTTTTCTTTGGATACATCCTTAACTCCTATTTTTATAAAACGATTAATGATTTCTGTGAGCTCCGCATTATTGCTTAAATGAAAATAAGATAGATCTATTCCCCACTGGTCGCTTAAAAGTTTATCCGGGAATCTTTCATTAAGAAGATTAAAGGTATTTTCTATCATCTCTCCAGATATGGATAGGGCAATACACTGAGTAGGATTATCAAAAGAAGCTTCAGGAAAATCTATTTTCATTACTTCATGGGGTGGGACTATGACCGATTCACCTGGCAGATAATCAAATCCCGGCTTATCAAAGAGGTGCATCACCTTCTTTCCTTTCAGCATGGTGGTTAGCACCAAGTCTCCAAAAGCCAGATTTACATTATTGGCTTCCTGGTAGGTCTCGAAAATGTTCAGCTCGCAGCTATCCAATGTATAGGTGGTCCTGTTTTCCACTAGAGTCATCAGATCGTTTTTGCCCCTCCATGGGACGCCTGCTATATTATTTTGGGTCATATGGGTAATTTACGAAAATATTTGTAGATAAAACAAAATGATTGTTAAGGTATATAAAATGAACGATGAGGTTGATTTTATATAATATATAATAAGGAGATTTGTTCAATTCCCAAAATAATAAAATCATGACAACACAAACATTATCCCAGACCAAGCCTGTAGACAGGCCAGATATCAAAGCTCAATATGATCACTTTATAGGGGGTGAATGGGTAGCTCCATCCTCTGGCGAATATTTTGATAATATTAGTCCTATTGATGGTAAACCATTCTCTAAAGCTGCGAGAGGTAATAAAGCAGATATTGAAAAAGCGTTGGATGCAGCCCATAA
>DATHVH010000026.1:0-38480 GCA_035461405.1 Anditalea sp. | reverse complement strand
TGATCAGATCAAAATTAGCCGCTTTGACTACGTCCACTGCATCCTGAACATATTTAGATAGCGCAAGATTTGACTGTCTGGTAGCCAAAGAGCGCATATATATACGTGGGTGATTTATGGCATTCATCCTAATCCTATCTCCAAGCAGCGCCCCCCCTGTTTTCCTTTTGGAAGGATCTACAGAGATGATGGCCATATTTTTATCCTTGAAATCTATCAAAAATCTTCTGACCAATTCATCTACCAGCGATGATTTTCCTGCTCCTCCTGTACCCGTGATTCCCAATACTGGAGTCTTACTATTAGATGCCAGTTTTCTTACTTCAGTTAATAACCCCTTGGTCTCTTCCGGATAATTTTCAGCAGCTGATATAAGTTTAGCTATGGACTGCTTATCATCTTTATCTATTTTATGATCAGACTTCACATCATCCCCTACCGGAAAATCAGCCTGCTGAACCAGATCATTGATCATGCCCTGAAGGCCCATAGAGCGCCCATCATCCGGGGCATAAATCCGTGTAATGCCATATTCATGTAATTCTTTAATCTCCTCAGGCAGGATAGTACCTCCTCCCCCTCCAAAAATTTTAATGTGAGAAGCACCTTTCTCCTTAAGGAGATCGTACATATATTTAAAAAACTCCACATGTCCACCCTGATATGATGTGATAGCGATAGCTTGGACATCTTCCTGTACTGCACAGTCTACAATTTCCTGAACTGATCTATTGTGACCAAGATGTATTACTTCACAGCCGGTAGACTGTATTATTCTCCTCATAATATTAATAGCGGCATCGTGCCCATCAAAAAGTGAAGCGGCTGTTACCAGTCGGATATGATTTTTGGGTTTATACAATTCTTGCTTTACTGACATATACTTGGGTTTAAGCTATTCTTTTTTTTAACTGCCGAGGTCTGAATTGGTTTATTGCTCAGCCGTGCGAATATACTAAATTTTATAGAGAGATTATAAGGTCACCTGAAGGTAAAATCAAAATAAAGTTTGGAAAAACAAAATATCAAACCCCTAAATCAAGAACATATACCCTTGGATTTATAAATGAAAGAATTAACAATAGGTATGTAAAAAATAGATCATCTAAAGCAAGTATCATCTTAATAGCTGATAAATGTCATAATATATCGTTTAGGAAGCTACTTACTTTGCATCATAGATTTATTCCTTACAATAAAATGATTAATTTATAGCTTATTAAAAACTTTAATATAGTTAGAGAATTTTATATAAGGGTCTGCACCCGAAAGTAAAAAGTGCTATCGGGGCTTGTATGCGAAAATCTGCATCCAGGTAGTCAGGTCTGGAAAAAATAATAAAATAGAAAAGATGAAATTTTCTTTATACTTAGGGCGGTACAGCGGTATCAAAGTTTTTATCCATTGGACATTTAGCCTCATACTGATATGGATATTCTTTACCAGTATGAGGTCCGGCTTATCCCTTACGGATACTGCTTGGTCTTTGTTTTTTGTGCTGGCCATCTTTTTCTGCGTAATTCTTCATGAATTTGGACATGCGCTTACGGCCAAAAGATACGGCATCCAAACGAAAGATATCATTCTACTTCCCATTGGAGGCCTTGCTCGATTAGAAAAACTACCTGAAGACCCGAAGCAAGAACTATGGGTAGCTCTCGCGGGTCCATTGGTTAATGTGGTGATCTTCCTATTACTCTCCGTCATCATAGCATTGTCCGGAATACAATTGGCCGAAATGGAATCCGTTCAACTGAGAGGAAATACCCTTTTATTATTCTTGGCATCGGCTAATTTAATATTAGCCGTATTCAATATGATACCAGCCTTCCCTATGGATGGAGGTAGAGTGCTAAGGGCGTTATTATCATTAAGAATGTCGAGAGTAAAGGCAACTGCCATAGCTGGAGGAATAGGACAAATACTGGCAATCACCTTTGTATTCATAGGTTTGTTTTACAACCCCATACTCATATTAATAGGGATTTTCATATTCCTTGGAGCCCAGGCCGAGGTGACCCATACAAAGCATAACTCGTTACTGCAAGGATTTACTGTCAGCGATGCCATGATGACGAGGTTTCAGGTTTTATCATATGATGCACCGCTTAGTAAAGCAATAGAAAAACTATTGGACGGTCAGGCCACACACTTTGTAGTGGTGCGGGATGACCAGCCATGTGGCACCCTCAGCCGCGAGGAAATCATCAAAGGACTGAATGAAGGAAATGAGTTTATACCTATTGAAACAGTCGCAAATCTAGATCCGCTTAAATTAGATATCTATCGACCTCTTGAGGAAGCATTTAAAGAGATGGCGAATCAAAAACTGAAGATAGCTTTAGTTTATGAACAGAACCATTTCTTAGGAATACTGGATCAGGAAAATATATCCGAATTTATTATGGTACAAAATGCAAAAGCCAAAGTTTAGAGTTATCAATTATATTAATTATCGCCAATAGCGACATCTATAAAAATTATTCTTAAAAATTAAATCAACCTATTTATGCTTAACTATAGTAGCGCAGAAGAAACTGTCAAAATCATAAAAAGCAATCAAAGAATATTCGTGCATGGAAGTGCCGCCACTCCAGGGGTATTATTAAAAGCCTTGGCCAACAGGAAGTCTGAACTCGAACAAGTAGAGATAGTTTCCATATCCACATTAGGAGAAATGCCTTTAGCACAACCAGATTGTAAAGGTAGCTTCTATATCAATTCGCTCTTTGTATCTGAGAACGTAAGACATGCTGTAAATACAGAACAAGGAGGATATGTACCTATTTTTCTGAGTGAGATAGGTCATTTATTCAGAAGAGATATTCTGCCCATAGATGTAGCTATACTGCATGTATCACCCCCTGACGATCATGGATTTTGCTCTATGGGAGTATCAGTAGATATAGCTAAGCCTGCCATAGAAAAAGCCAAGTATATTATTGCACAGGTAAACAAACAGATGCCTAGAACACATGGAGATGGACTCATCCATTTCAGTAGATTTCATGCTGCGGTAGAGGTAGATGTACAATTACCCCAAGTTAATTATAATTCGAAATTAGGTGAAGCAGAACATAAAATAGGCAACTACATAGCCGAAATGATCGAAGACAGATCTACCTTACAGATGGGAATAGGTGCCATACCTGATGCAGTTCTGAGGGTGTTAGGTAATCACAAAGATCTTGGTATCCATACGGAAATGTTTTCGGATGGTGTAATTGATCTTTTGGAAACGGGAGCCATCACCAATCACTATAAAAAGAAGCACCCCGGTAAGATTGTATCCTCTTTTGCTATAGGGACTGATAAATTATACAAGAGGGTTCATGATAATCCTGAATTTTCATTTCACGAAGCCGCGTATGTAAATGATACAGCTGTCATCAGAAAAAATCCAAAGGTAGTTTCTATAAACAGCTGCCTCGAATTAGATCTTACCGGACAGGTTTGTGCTGATTCTATTGGCAGCTATCATTATTCCGGAGTAGGCGGACAGATGGATTTTATGAGGGGAGCTGCACTATCAGAAGGCGGAAAGCCCATCATGGCGCTTAATGCTGCCACAAAAAAAGGTCAATCGAAAATTGTCCCTTTCTTGAAACAGGGGGCTGGTGTGGTAACTACCCGTGCCCATATGCATTACGTAGTGACAGAATATGGAGTAGCCTACCTATATGGAAAAAACCTAAGACAAAGAGCCTACGAACTTATGAAAATAGCCGCACCCGAACATAGAGAAGACTTAGAAATTGCCATCCATGAACGCTTCGGCAGTTTCGTGTATGCTTTTTAAATAAAACATTGAAGCACTGCTGTATCTGGCAGTGCTTCAATGTTTTATTATATTTTACCCTATACTTCTATAGGAAAAATTATATGGAGGCTAAAATAAATTAAATTCAGTATTTTATTTAAAGTTTTTTGCATTTCATACTATGTTTTTTGCTTTTTAATAATCATATTTGTCAAACAATAGTATGAAAAATTCAGATAATATATATAAGATACCTGGAAGCGTTTGGCGCTCAAACCATTATTTTGTAGTCATCACTGACAAGGATGGTAATATACTGGCTCATAATGATGTATTTAAATCTGCAGCCCAGTTTAATGCTGCTAATATTTTTAACAATCTAGTAGAGAGTGACAAAGTCATGTTGGGGTTAAGTCTCAATAAACTTAAACCTCATGTGACCAGATCGCTTACCCTAAGAAGTATCGTGAATAAGAAGATAATTCTTACTTCTTGGGATTTTAGTATGGATTTCGAGCAGAATCATTTTACTTTTTTAGGCCATGATGTGACCAAAGCGTTTAACACTAAAATTGAACTCGAGAAATCATTAAGTAAACTTTCTGCACAAAAAGAACTCTTCCGAGTACTTCTGGAAAAAAATAAGGCGGGATTCTGGTATTGGGATCTTGAAAAAGATAAACAGAAATTAAGTCCAGAAATTAAGCTTATGCTCAAACTAGAAAATGCTGAAGGCACAGAACTTACCTGGCAGTCCAGAATTTCAAACAAAGAGTTGAAGCTTCTAAAGACAAATCTAAAAGAACACTTTAATAGCCATGGAACTGTGCCTTTTTATCAAGAGATAAAAAATACGCTCCCCGATGGCAGTCCTTTATGGGTAATATGCTTTGGCAAAGTTTTCAGGTGGAATAATGGCAAACCTCAAAGAATGGTAGGTTGCTTTATTGACATTACTAAAACAAAAACTTCTGAAGAGATTATTCTAAGACAAAATGAATCTTTAAGAAAAATATCGTTTAATCAGTCCCATCTCATGAGAGCAAAATTGGCTAATATAATGGGTCTGCTTAATATTTTGGATGAAAAGAAATTGAATCAGGACAATAAAGCATTTTATAAACTTCTGAAAAAGGAAACTGATAAACTGGATAAAATTATACGTGAAAACGTCAGTGATACCCAACTAAACAATCCTGCTGTTTTAGCATCACTTTTCGGTCAAAATTGAAATATAAAATCCTTAGCTATCCAGTAAAGGACGCCAAGGATTTTATATTTAATAGTATTTTTTCAGGCTTCAAGATCCAGGTAGACTGCTTTATTTTCCCAAGCAATCTTAATTCTACCTTTACCATCTCCTGTGTTTTGGATTTCATATATCAGTCTTTCTTCCAATTCTATTTCAGTCGGGGTGGTAATGATTCGTATAAGATCGTCTTCTTGATCATATTCATCCGCCAGATGTTGCTCCCAATTGCGGTTTAAGATCAGCGTCCAAGATTCCTGACTAGGTATAGAAAACAAAGCATAGGTACCCTGAGGAATCATTTTACCCGCAATTTTTACAGGTGCGGAGAAAATAATTTTAGTAGCCTGATGAGCGCCTGTGACCCAGACTTGATCATATGCTACCAACCCTCCCCAAATCACTCTACCTCTCACACCTGGAGAAGAATATTGGATAGTCACATGAGAATCACCCACTTGCCCATGAGCTTCCCTTGGGATACTTTTAGTAGTATTGAGATCTACATCTTCAGGGACAGAAGTATGATGCTGATGTTCATCTGTTATATTTTCCTCAGTCTGCGTTTTTGACTCGCATGCCAGCAAACCTAGACTCAATCCTAGTGGAAGCATAAGGCTTAGTATTCTGTTCATTCCTATTAATTTAACGTAAAGCATTAATTATCTATGACTTAATTATAATAGTTAAAATTTGGATAAATCCATTATACGGGAAAGTGCCCCAATCTTAAATAAAGATTGGAGCTCTAGTCTTTTTCGGAAGTGGACATTTCCCGGTAGACGGGAGATGATTTAAAGCGTTTCTTTTACTGATCCACACTTTAGCATTTTATCACCATAGTATGGATTTCTTATTTCTTCCTTATCACTTACCCAATAGGCTCCTTGATTATTAAAAGCCATAGGACAATGCTGTAAGTATGCTTCTGTCTGAATGTCACCAGCCTTCAGCAAGGTAAATAGAGATGTAGAAAGAGAGTTCAAATAATTTCTTTGCTCCTCTATTTCAGAATGCTCTACCATATGTATCACATCTCTACCTATTTGGGCTACATGATCATGGGCTTCCCCCTCTAATTCATTAAAAGAAGCATCAGTGATGATGGACCTCATTTCTTTGGCTGCCTTATCAGTTCTTTGGTTATCTTCAGCTACTAAACCTTCTTTAAGGTTAATATACTCTGAATAAAAGCTTCTTAACAGGTCTTGATGAGCAGTTTTTTCTATCTTAAAATTTGGTTCTGTACTTACTGTCGACTTAGTATCGGTTTCCATCACATGGGTACTACCATCGTCATGGGCGGTTTCATCGTGAGCTGCCCCTTCTTGGGTTTCTGTCTGATTATTGCAAGCTACTGCAAATGTCAATGCGAAAGCAATCATTAAATTTCTCATAATTATTATTTGGTTTGGTTTTAATTTATTTTTGGTAATAAATAGTCAAATGATGACAATCCATGGTCCACTCTAAAGTATTAATATGCATGTATCAAGAGTTTCTTACGAAAGCTAAATTTAGAATGGAACATTGAACTTTCATCGTACTTCGTCCTTCTCCCTTCGTACTTTCACTTCCTTCTTACTTCATCCGACATCTGTCATCCGTCATCCGACAATTTTCAATGCCTATGACCCCCACCTTCTCCAGCTGCAGCTCCATTGCCACCAACTGTAGTGGGTTTACCTTTTTCATATACATTCCTGACTTCACCACAGGTTAGCATCATATCCCCATAATAGGGGTTCCGAATTTCTCTCTCCCCACTTAGCCAAAATGCTCCTTTATCATTAAATGCCATAGGGCAAAACTGCTTAAATACTTGACTTTTTTCAGTTCCAAAATATTCTACAGCTTCTATCATATGATTAGACAATACTTCAAAAGCCGTGCGTTGATTTTCAATATCAGAGGATTTTTCTATTGTATCGATACTTTTTTCTATCGGACTATACAGTTCCATCCAAGTATTATGTGCATCAGCTCCCAAGAGAGACATATCTATGTTAATTAAAGATTGTCTCATAATTGAAGCTTTTTTGCTACCATCGACAGGATCGGTCTCTACTAATTGATCTTTCAATACTAAATAATCATCCAGAAGGTTGGTGAACTGAATACTAAAAGCTTCCGGGACTTCCATAGTTTTGATCTCAGGCCTATTCATCATACTATAGTTGCCTGTAAGCTGAGCAGCCGCATCTATAGCAAATACACCATTGGACACCACTTGGTCTCCTGATGCCAACCCTGAAAGCACCTGATATTGATCCCCTACTCTTGCACCTAATTCTACCTCCACCATTTCAAAAGCTGGTGCTGTCCGATCACCTTTTTGCACATACACGATTGATCTTTTACCTGTCCATAGCAATGCGGTTTTAGGAATAAGTATAGCTGATTCAGATCCTTGTATATTGCTTTTAACATTTGCTGTGACAAACATTTCTGGTTTTAATACACCTCCGGGATTAGCCACTTCTGCTCTTACGGTAAGCGTTCTGGTATCTGGGTTGATCACAGGATCTATAAAATCAATTGTTCCAGAAAACTCTCTTCCAGGATAGGCATTTGCCGAGAAGGTCAACTGGTCTCCCCTTTTAATAAAACCAAGGTCTGACTCATATGCATCCAACAGGACCCATACTCTGCTAAGATCTACAATATCAAACAATACAGTACCTCTACTTATAAAATCCCCAACGGATACATTCCTAGCAGTTACTACACCACTGGCATCAGCATATACATCAAACTGGGTAGTTACTTCACCACGTTCCTCTATGGATTGGATCTGCTGCTCTGTTACATTCCAAAGTCTTAACCTTTCCCTAGCTGCATTATACAATTCGGGATTGGTATCTCTTATCTTGGCTGTTTCCAGGAGTTCCTTTTGAGCATTAATCAGATCTGGGGAATAAATGGTTGCCAATCGTTCGCCCTTACGCACTTCCTGTCCGGTAAAGCTTACATATAACCTGTCAATCCGTCCTCCATAGTTTGCCGCCAAACTATTTATGCGCTGCTCATCTGGCTGAATCTTTCCACTCAATCTTATTTCTTGGGCGCCTATGCCACTACCCACTCTGGTCACCATGACATTGGATAAAGCCATAGCTTCTGGAGTCATTTCCAGAACATATGGATCTGACACTCCTGCCCCATTTGCCTTAAGTGGAGTGAGCGCCATTCCACATAGTGGACATTGACCTGGTTCGTCCTGTCTGATCTGTGGATGCATAGAGCAAGTATATATTGTCCCTTCTCCCGCTTCATGGGCATGGCCCTCGTGATCATTACTTGATGAGGAACTAATGCTCCATCCTATGACTGCTCCAAAAAACAGACAACCAAGTGCTATGATGAGTATTTGTTTCGTATTTCTCATTTCCGTTATTTATAAAATGCCCTTTGGGTATTAAATATCAGTATCAATATTTTTTGCCAATACCATATCCAGCATAGCATAAGCTTCATGCTGTCTGATAATCGTATTGAGCAATTCTAATCTATAGTCCAGTAACTCCCGCTGAACAGATAGTAGCTCTTCAAAAGAAGAACCCTCTGTAGCATATGCTGTAATCATAAGATCAAGTGTCTGCTGCGTTAGCTTTACTTGTTCTTCAAATAATCTTATCTTTCTCTCAGTATCTCTAATTTCATTTATAGTCTCATCTAATTGAGTAATGAGGGTATTGATTGCATAATCTTTTTGCAGCTCCATTGCCTCCCTGTTATACCTAGACTCTGCCTGCATTGCTTTAAATTTTTTCCTGTATATAGGAAGTGAAAGCGAGACCATAGGCATTACCATATTATTGCCCATGCCAGCCGGCATATATTCCATTCCGGACATTCCTGGTATACCATTCTCCATTCTAGGCGTGAAAACCATATAGTTGAGCCCTACTCCTATCATTGGTCTTCCTTCTAGACGTGCCATTTCTCCTTGAACTGTAAATGCCTGCGCCTCCGCTTCATACATCTTTAACATAGGATTATCTAGCAACAGGCTATCGATATAACTTTCTTCATCGTATATCAGAGCTCGGGGTTGCATATTAAGTTCTAGATCTATGGGCTGATCTTTGGGCCTGCCCAAAAGGAGGTTAAACCTGGTTATCAATGGATTCTTATTATCTTCTAATGTGGCCAACTGACTTTCAATAGCTTTAATCTGAATCTGAATCCTGAGCACATCTGTCAGCTTACCACCAGAACTGGATGTACCTGATCCCATTCCACCCATCCCACCTGAACCTGTGGTGGGTGCCTGCCTAGTAGATGGTGTTGAACTCGCTGATCCTCCCATAGCCATAGATGATGTACTAAGACTGCTAACATTCGTACCTGCTGATCTAACTGCTCCAGATGCACTTGAGGCTGCATCCCCAGTTCCACCACCCTGATATCTGACCAGAGCAAGCCTTTCCATAGTCTTAAGTATTTCAAGATTTTGCTCCATGATCTCAATTTCATTTTGCAGCTGATGAAGTGAGTAATATGTGCTCTTTACCTGAAAATACAACTGATTTTTTGACTCCCTAAACCTCTCATAAGAAGCTTGGGCCATAAGACTAGCCTCATCTTTTTGCGTCCGCAGCATCCCAAACCATGGGAACATTTGCATGATGGAAATATCTGCTCTTTGATTTCCCATTAGTCTTTCCATTGGTCTTAAAAATACGCCAAGTGTAAGTTCGGGATCCGGAAGGGATCCTACCTGCGGCACCCTTTCCATGGCAGCCATATATTGATTAAAGGAGGATTTTACCTCTGGGTTATTTTCCCCTGCCTCTATCAGATAAGTATCCAAAACTTGAGCATGGAGCTTTCCACTATGCATAAAGTATAGTGCCAGACTAAATATTGGGATGTATAATATTATTTTTGCTTTCATCATTTTGCTTCTTGACTTAGGAAATCCCTATTCATTTAACCTTTTAATCTTTCTTTCTTCATTCCAGGAATAAAGAACCGGAACTATAAACAATGATATCAATGCTACAGTCATCCCTCCAAATGCTGGAATAGCCATAGGTATCATGATATCAGATCCCCTACCTGTAGAGGTCAAGATAGGAAGTAAAGCTAAAAGTGTAGTGGCAGTAGTCATTAAACAGGGACGAATTCTCTTCATACCGGCTTCCAATACTGCCCCTCTTATTTCCTTTACTTTATCAGGTTTGACTCGTTCGAAACTCTGTTTAAGATAGGTCCCCATGACTACCCCATCATCAGTAGCTATCCCAAAAAGAGCTATAAATCCTACCCAGACCGCCACACTTAGGTTAATGGTTCCCATTTGAAATAGGCTTCGCATATTGGTGCCGAAAACATCCATATCAAAAAACCAAGTTTGACCCCAAAGCCATAGCATGAGAAAACCTCCAGCAAATGCCATTGCTATTGCAGTAAATATCATCAATGCCACCGCCGTGGACCTGAACTGAAAGTAAAGAATTAGGAAAATGACTATTAAACTCAAAGGTATAACTATAGACAATCTTTTCTCCGCCCTTACCTGGTTTTCATAATTACCGCTAAAAGTATAGCTAACTCCTGAAGGTACTTCTAACTCACCTGTGGAAATAAGCGATTTTAAGTATTTATCAGCATCTTCTACAGCAGTAACTTCAGCAAAGCCATCCCTTTTATCAAAAAGAACATAACCTACCAAGAAAGTGTCTTCTCCTCTTATCATCATCGGTCCCGGACGATAAGTAATTTCTGCTATCTGGCCCAAAGGTATCTGGCCTCCTGCTGGAGTATTTACCAAAATATTTCTAAGAGCATCAGGATCATCCCTAAATTCACGAGCAAACCGTGCTCTTATAGCATACCTCTCTCTTCCCTCTACAGTAGTCGAGAGCTCCATGCCACCCACTGCCACTTCTATAAACTCTTGAACATCAGCCACATTCAATCCAAACCTACCAAGTGCTACTCTATCCAGATCTAACTCTAGATAAGGTTTACCTAAAGAACGATCGGCAAACACTGCCTCACTCTTTACTGACGAAACTTCCTTCAGTAACCGCTCGATTTTCAAGCTGAATTGCTCTATTGTTTGAAGATCTGGACCATAGACTTTAATCCCCATGGGCGCCCTCATACCTGTCTGAAGCATCACCAACCTCGTTTCTATAGGCTGCAGCTTTGGAGCCGAGGTGACACCTGGTATACTATTGGTGCGGAGTTGGATTTCATCCCATATATCATTTGGCGTACGGATAATGTCTCGCCATTGACGGAAATGCTGCCCGCGGGGGTGCTCAATCAGATACTTATTGATATTTCGGATATAAGGCTGTGCTTCTCTCCCAACTATTTCTTCATTTTCATCATCCACTATTACATCAGTCGAGCGATCAAAATACCAATCCCTATCCCGAATATTAAGTCTGTACTGATTGCGACCATTTACTTCAAACCTTAATTTATTGGCCTGGTCATCCTGAAGGAATTCAGTTTTATAATTGATGATATTTTCATACATAGACATAGGTGCAGGATCTAGGGGGCTCTCTGCCCTTCCTGCTTTACCTACTACCATATCCACTTCGGGAATGGCCTGCACAAGCATATCCAATTGTTTTACGATGTCCATGTTTGCATCTACACCAGAATGGGGCATAGAGGTAGGCATAAGTAAAAATGATCCTTCATTAAGTGCAGGCATGAATTCTTTTCCCATTCCCGGGAAAGTATGTGTCATACCTGTCCATACGTTATTTGTCCTAATATTCCAGCCAATCCGGTCAAAACCAGTAGCCACAAATCCAAAAACCCTGGCAAAACCCATCCAGGCAATCAGCGCAATCAGAATTATAGCAAGGGGAAGTGAAAGAAAAAGTTTTTTATTATCCAGACACCATATCAGCATCCCTCTGTAAAACCTGATAAACAACCTGAAACTCCCCAAAACAAGTCCTATGACCAAAATTATAAATACAAAATTAATGATGGCAGGCTGGCTAAGTCCTAGGGGTCTCCATTCATAAGCAAGGAGAAATGAAACTGCTATAACCGTAATGGCTATAGTGATCAGTTCTTTAAATTTACCATTAGCTGTTTTTTCAGGAAAGCGTGTATGTACTATATTGTTTATAGCAAATGCTGCAAGAACTAATCCTGCCCATGGATATACAAAAAGTAAAGCTAACCCTAAAATCAGCATTAAATAATCTGCATTTTGGCGAAGCTTTTCCGATTTAAATCTACTACCAAACATCCAATGCGCGAAAGTCGGCATGATGATTAAAGTAAATATCAAAGCTGCTATTAGAGCAAAGGTCTTGGTGTATGCAAGCGGACCAAAGAGTTTTCCCTCTGCTGCCTGCAATGTGAATACAGGCAAAAAGCTGACTATAGTAGTAAGGACAGCAGTGAGGATAGCTGTAGCCACTTCAGTAGTCGCTTCATAAATGATTACCAGTTTTGATTTTCTGTCTTCTGCCTCTGATATGTGCCTCAGTATGTTTTCACTTAGAATAATCCCGAGATCTACCATAGTCCCAATAGCTATCGCAATGCCGGACAAAGCAACAATATTAGCATCTACCCCTACATACTTCATCATTATAAAACACATCAGTACTGCAAGTGGAAGTAAGGCGGATATGAGCAAACTGGCCCGTAGATTTACCACCATGACTATGATGACGATAATAGTAATCAAGATCTGGAGGCTGATGGCTTCATTAAGGGTATTTAAGGTTTCGTTGATCAGGCCTGACCTATCGTAAAATGGTACTATGGTTACCTTGGAAATAGTCCCATCTTCTAAAGTTTTGCTTGGAAGCCCCGGGGAAATTTCTTCTATCTTCCTTTTGACTTCTTCGATTACCTGGAGTGGATTGTCACCATACCTGGCCACTACCACCCCTCCTACTGCTTCTGCACCCCCTTTATCCAAAATCGCACGTTCAGCTCTGCTGGCAGGGCCTATATTCACTTTGGCTATATCACGGATTCTGAGTGGGATATTATTGTTCATCGCCACCACAGCCTGTTCTATATCTTCTATAGATTTGACATATCCCAAACCTCTGACTATATATTCCACTTTATTGACCTCCATGGTATTGGCACCTACATCCAGGTTGGATTGTTTGACCGCGTTCATCACGTCCATGAGGGTCACATTATTGGCTTTCATGGCATCGGGGTCCATGTCTACCTGATACTCTTTTACATGTCCGCCTATACTGGCTACCTCAGCTACTCCAGAAGCACCTGCCAACCCATATCGCACATAGAAATCCTGAATACTCCTCAGCTCATGGAGATCCCAACCGCCGGCAGGATTGCCCTGCTCATCACGACCTTCGAGAGTATAGAAATATACCTGACCCAGCCCTGTAGCGTCTGGTCCCAGTTGAGGCTGCACCCCTTCAGGAAGCAACTGAGACGGTAGAGAATTGAGTTTTTCCAAAATCCGGCTTCGGCTCCAGTAAAACTCTACATCTTCTTCAAAAATGATATAGATGCTGCTAAACCCAAACATAGAAGTACTTCGGATGGACCTAACACCTGGCATGCCAAGCAGCGAAGTAGTCAAAGGATAAGTAATCTGGTCCTCCACATCCTGTGGTGATCTGCCCATCCAGTCTGTGAAAACTATCTGCTGGTTTTCTCCGATATCAGGAATAGCGTCTACCGGTACCGGATCATTTGGCAAAAATCCAGTGTCCCATTTAAATGGAGCCACTACTATGCCCCATGCTACCAAAATGATGAGTAGCAATACGGTAACAAGTTTATTCTCAAGAAAGAATTTGATAATAGCGTTGAGCATTGTAAAGAATGATCAAAATAAAAACTATGAAATAGGAATGCTTTACCGTAAAAGGTAAAGATTTTTCACGAGAAAGCAGGAGCTTCCCATGGTTTGATTTATATCAAAAAAGTTTGATGTTTTATAAAAATAGGGAGATTTTGATAATATGAAAGCTCTGTATCAGAGGAATAATACTCATGATTAATAGAAAAAGTAAGCGAATGTAGCAAGGCGGAAAATTCCATCAGGCCAACTTTAAAGTCTGCTTTCTGAAACTGTATATCTGCCAAACCTGAAGCTGTTTGTTCTGTATTAGCCTGATCCAACGAAAATACATCCTCACAACAATCAGAATCCTCTTCAGTAGCCGAACAGCATTTTTTCTCTTCAGCATAAAAATTAATCGCCTCCAACTTTTCACTGCAAAAATGCAGAGAATAGCTCATTCCTGCATTTAAAAACAGGTAAATGAAGAAAAGCGATATTTTTATAAGCTGACGCATAGATCTTTATACTGACAAATATACTAAAGGTTTTAATAAAACAATTTATATATTTTTTGCAAAGAGTTATAACCCGGTAGGTTTATGAATTTAGATTGATAATTTCAGATTGATTTCCTCTAATAATAATAATATCAGAATTATGATTTATGATTCAGAATTTACCTAAATCATAAATCATAAACTACCTACTTCCACTTAGTAATTATTCATACTTATCAATTAATCACTAAGTCAACTATCCTACGGGATCCACTTAATGTTTTTAAAATCAGGCTTCCTCTTCTCAAGAAACGCATTTCTTCCCTCTTTGGCTTCATCGGTCATATAAGCCAAACGTGTAGCTTCTCCGGCAAAAACCTGCTGTCCCACCATGCCATCATCGGTAAGGTTAAAGGCGAATTTCAGCATTTTGATAGAGGTAGGTGATTTCTGCAGGATTTCCTGCGCCCACTCAAAAGCAGTTGCTTCCAATTCATCATGTGGTATAACAGCATTAACCATCCCCATATCATAGGCTTCTTGTGCAGAATAGTTTCTTCCCAAAAAGAATATTTCACGTGCTCTTTTCTGACCTACCATTTTGGCCAGATAAGCAGAACCGTATCCTCCATCGAAACTGGTGACATCCGCATCTGTCTGCTTGAATATCGCGTGTTCTTTACTAGCCAAGGTAAGGTCGCACACAGTATGAAGACTATGTCCACCACCGACAGCCCAGCCCGGCACTACGGCTATCACCACCTTTGGCATAAATCGGATCAGTCTCTGTACTTCCAGAATGTTCAGCCTTGGCATACCTGAATCATCCACATATCCCTGGTGGCCTCGGGCATTCTGATCTCCTCCACTGCAAAATGAATACACGCCATCTTTAGTAGAAGGTCCTTCTGCAGACAGCAATACTACTCCAATTGAAGTATCCTCTCTGGCATCCAGTAAGGCCTCAAATAACTCACCCACGGTTTTTGGACGGAAAGCATTCCGCACGTTTGGACGGTTAAAAGCTATCCGGGCTACCCCATCACTCTTTTTGTAAGTGATGTCTTCATATTCTTTGACTGTCTTCCAGTTCATATCTTTAAGTTTAGATGAGATCCTATTAAACCTGCAAGATAACAGGACACGGTTTAAATTACCTCTTCTATGTGAAATAATCTATATTTTTACCTACGGGGATTTATATGTCATTATGGTTTTGCTATATAGGACGAGGCTGTTAGATATGGAATTAAGTTTAATTGAATTAAATTTGGGAAACACTATATAATGGGCAAAATTATAATCGGGAATCATGTATTATCATTTGATCAGATAAAAAAAGGTATATGGCCTGCCTTATCACCCTATTTTGAAGGAGCTTTACTGTTTTGCAGAGAATGGTTAGGAGGGAAAGAAACCTTTGACCTTCAAACCTCAGGGTCGACCGGTATTCCCAAAAAGATTTCCGTAAACCGCAAACAAATGGAAATCAGTGCTCAAGCAACCCATGATTTTTTTGATATCCCTGAATATGCGGATTTACTGGGCTGTTTGAATTTTGAAATGATAGCTGGAAAGATGATGCTGGTCAGAGCCATGGAGTGGAATTCAAACATTTATTTGGTGGAACCATCCTCCGACCCCTTGACCTCTTTTGGGCCGGATCGTAAATTCTATTTTGCCGCAATGGTCCCCCTTCAGTTATCAGCCAGTATTGAGAACCCCCATTCATTTCAGAAGTTATCAAATATCCAAAACTTGATCATTGGCGGTGCACCTATTACCATGGAATTAAAAGATAAGGCTGCAGATCTGCCCATCAACATTTTCCAGACATTTGGGATGACTGAGACGGTCAGCCATGTAGCATTGGCAAAGATCAAAAGGGGTGAAGAATTAATCTATCAACCTCTACCGGGAGTACACTTTTCTGTTGATGACACAGGAAAACTTTCCATCTCTGCCCCCATGGCCCAAGAAAAAATGCTCATCACCAATGATATAGTAAAGCTATACCCCGACAATTCTTTTACATGGACAGGCAGATCCGACTTTACAATCAACAGCGGAGGAATCAAGATACATCCCGAAGAAATTGAAAATATAATCAGTACTCATATAAATGATACATTCCCACTATGCCGTTTTTTCATCTTTGGTGAAAAAAATCAAAACTTTGGAGAGATTATTTGTTTACTAATAGAACAGTCGGATGGAAACGATAAACAGGTAGAAGATTTGCAAAAAAAATTAAAAGTCCACTTATCCAAATACTTGGTACCCAAGAAAATATACTTCCTGAAATCTTTTGAAGAAACAGCATCAGGTAAAATAAATAGACCAGCCACTTTAGAAAAATTATACTTATGAAGAACATATTAATAATCTTAGCCTTTTTATTTATGGTCACACCTGACACCACTGATTTGACAGTTACTATTACCAATTTAAAAGAAAATACCGGCGTGGTAAGACTTGCTATCTTTGATAAATCTTCCGCCTTCCCTGATAATGCCGACCAGGCCTATGATAAAGCCGTGGCCCCAGTCCAAAATGGTAAAGCTACTGTAGTTTTTAAAAATGTAAAACCAGGTAAATATGCAATATCTGCATTCCACGATGCAAACAATGATGGCGTGATCAATAAGAATGCCTTCGGAATACCTAAAGAAGGATATGGATTTTCAAATGATGCCATGGGCAGTTTTGGGCCTCCATCCTTTGCTGCGGCATCATTTGAAGTGAGTGAAAGTAAAAATACACATAGCTTTAAGTTAAGGCATTAATTCAAAGTAATAAACAACTTGTTAAATCCGGTGTTCTGGTAAAAACCATGCTCATGTCATTACTGGAACACCCCTTTACCTGCCCCTGCTGTTTTGCTCCCATCTCCATGCTGTTGGACCTTAGCGTGGACACCCAGCGATATATTGAAGATTGTGAAGTCTGCTGTAGACCTATTGAAATAAACTTTGAAGTCCAGGATGGGGAGGTTTCCTTTTTCTCTGCCCAGCCTATAGAAGATTGACTGTAAAGATAGTTAGGTGACAGATGTGCCATAATTTATTTAATGGTCGATCAAAAAGATTATTAATTTAGGATTCAAAGGTTTTAGCTTAGATATTAATAATCTACCTTGACTCTAACAGACTTTATGACATGAATACCGGGACATAAATGGTGGGTCATAGAAACTGTAAAAAGCTATAATTGATAATATTTGTGCTTTTGCAGTGATCGTAAAGTTAATTCAAGAATTTTTTATTTTTTTACAGTAAAGGGATCTATTAAATTAAACGTATTTTAAAACTAAGATCTCGTTGTTCATGGCATAAAACCTTCTTATTTCCATTTAAACGCAATTTATTTTATCTGAAACCGTTTTTGAAATAGTTTTTATTTTCCATGAAAATAATATTATTTGCAGTGGACATTATATATTATTATTTAAATCCATATGTTAAAACAAGTTTTTCTTATAAAATTATTGGTCTTCGGATTTATCGGATTTGCTAATGCACAATTTTCGGAAGACATACGTGAAGCTGCTCAGATGTACGCTCAAGCAAACCTTAACGAAGATTATGAGTTATTGATTGATTTCACTTATCCAAGTGTAATAGAGCATGCAGGTGGCAGAGATGCCTATAAAAAACTCCTAATTCAGCTTAATGAAATACAAAAAAACAGAGGGATGAGCTTGAATGAGTTCATTATCAAAGATCCCCTGGAACATGTAAAAGCAGGAAATGAATTTCACGCCATTGTACCTTATAGAACGGTGTCAAAGGTAAAGGGTGGAAAGTTAACCTCTGAAAATACACTTATAGCAGTAGCTGCTGAAGGAAAAGAAAAATGGTATTTTATCGAAACGGCATCGCTTACTGAAAGAAACCTTGTAAAAGTGCTGCCCACTTGGGACAACACTTTACTCCTACCAATGAAAAAAGCTCCTATCTATAAAGAAGACTAAAATAAAGCCCCATCAACGGGGCTTTTTTTATGATTTTTTACCACGGGAAGCTTCGAGCATATCCCACATTTCATTTGGAATCTGATCCAAATGGCTAAATTCACCGGCACCTTTGAGCCATTCTCCACCATCTATGGTCATCACTTCACCATTTACATATGCAGAGTAATCTGACACTAGATAGGCCGCTAGATTTGCAAGCTCCTGATGTACTCCTACCCTACCTACGGGTACTTTCTTAGCAGGATCAAATTTTTTGACCAGTTCTCCCGGCAATAGTCTGCTCCATGCTCCCTCAGTAGGAAATGGTCCCGGAGCGATGGCATTTGATCTTATTTTATATTTTGCCCATTCCACGGCCAAGGATCTTGTAAGGGCCAGCACCCCTGCTTTGGCTGCTGCGCTGGGCACCACATAGCCGGATCCGGTCCAGGCATAGGTAGTGACTATATTTAAAAAAGTGCCTGCCTGACCTGCCTTTATCCAATGCTTACCGGCAGTCAAAGTCACATTAGAGGTTCCTTTTAAAACTATATCCAAAACTGTATTGAATGCATTACTGGAAAGTCTTTCTGTGGGACTTATAAAATTTCCTGCAGCATTATTAAGCACTACATCCACCTTACCAAAATGGGCAACGGCATCAGTAAACATCTTTTCTACCTGCTCCACTTCACGTACATCACAGGCCAAAGGAAGAACTTCGCTACCAAATTCTTTTTCCATTTCTTTGGCAGTATTTTGTAACACCTCTAATTTTCTACTGGTAATAACCAGTTTAGCTCCTAATTTTAAAAAATATTGCCCCATAGACCGGCCCAAGCCTGTTCCTCCTCCTGTAATCAATATAACTTTATCATTTAGTGCACCATCTCTGAGCATTCCTTCTTCGTATATCATATCGCTTTTTTATTGGGAAATTAATCAATTGCCTATTCAAATGAAAATAATGGATAAATTTGTACAGTATTTGATATTGCATCCCTATGATTTCGTTATATAGAACTTTTATAAAAATATATGTATTAGTAATTGCCCTTAGCTTATTGAGCTGTGTAGATGATGAGGTTGTAAGACTTCAAACAGACGTGACCGCAGAAGGAGAAGAAATGTTTAACACCTCATTTACTATTTCGGAACATGTTCATCTTATTATTCAACCTTTTAATAGATTTTTAGAGGTTGAAAATGACACCACTCTAAGATTACCTGGATGCCCAATAGTGAATGTAAACCAAGAAGAACGAAAGGTTTTATTGACATATGATCCGCGGACTGAATGTCCAAATAACTCATTGAGAAGATCTGGGACTATTTCCTTGTTTTATACTACTTCACTATTGAACAATGAGGAAGTTGTTTTGGTAGAATACGAAAATTATAGTGTGAGGAATAGCAGAATTGAGGGAAGTAGATTAGTGACCAAACGATCAGAAGCTTTATCAAATTTATTTAAAGATACCATGGCCCAGCTATTGATCTTTGATGAACATGGCTCCAGTACAAGAGTGACTGCCGAATATGAACATCAGGTAATGGTAGCAGCAGATTCTACTCTCCAGATAAACACTACAGGTTCAGGCGGGGGGAGAAATCAGGCGGGTAGGTCCTTTAATTTTACCATTCCAAATCAGAAAATCCAGTTTGTACGATGCATAGACTCTGGAATTTTTGTACCTAGTATAGGCCAGGAGGCCTGGACATTTGAGCGAACCGTCAATCCTGCGGTAAACCATAGGATGAATTTCGGTGAAACGAGCGATTGTGACAGAAATGTATCAGTTGTCCTTTCAAATGGTGAAACTCTGAATTTAACCCCTTAAATTTTCTGCATCTGCTAAATAAAAAAACCAAAGCCTCAATTGATGACTTTGGTTTTTTTTATAATAAAGATATCCTTTATGGTAAATCAGTAAAACCCAACCCTGCCGCAAACATCAGTCTGGCATAAGCTATATTCCTTCTGGCAATCACATCATTAAGAATAAGTTCACCTTCTATACGGCTGACTTCCCGTGCGTTTATCAAGAAAAGAGAACTTTCTCCTAATTCAAATCTTGTCTGCTCACCTTCCAGGAGTCTTTGCAAACCCACTACATTTGCACTGAATACTCTAAACTGATCATGCAAGGTTTCTACATTGTTGACTTCGGTTTCTAGTCTGGCACGTAGATTAACGAACCTCATATCCCTATCACGTAAGGTAAAATCTATTCGAGACCTTACCACTCCCAATGCTCCCCTTTCCCTTCTCAGGAATAATGGTGTACGGATAGTTGCGCCAAATTTATAATTGTTCTCAAAAAAAACATGGTTACTTGGTTCTATACCATTGGTAGGGGTTAGATAATTGTAATGGAGCTGTGCTACAGGTAGAAGCTGGTTCATTCTCCACCGTCTGTCTACATCTAAATTAGCTAAATCAAAATCAATCCTTTGTAACCGTGGATGGTTTTGAAGATTTACTCTGAGATCGGTCAGGTCATAAGATAGATCCACGGGTTCAAATAACGGCTGGGGCACCACTGTCTCCGCTAGGTTCATTGGACCGCCAGTATCATCCCATAAATAGACATTTAAAGTCTGCATCCTCTGGTAATAATCCATTTCTTTAGCCTGCAGTCTATATTCCCTATTTAAGACTTGGGTATAAGCCTCCAAAGTATCGATAGCAGGAAGATCCCCATATATAAAGGATCCTTTAATAGCCTCAAATCTAATCACAGCAAGTGCTACTGCCTCCCTCATTACCACTACATCCTGATATGCAGCCGCCCATTGCCAATAAGCTTCAGAGGCATCGAGATAAAGTTCGTTAAGCATAATCTGACGATCCACATAAGCAGCATCTCTGAAAATTTCTGCCTGTTGTAAGGCTCTTCTCCTGCCGTCAATCAAAAGACCTTGACCCAGGTTTATAGATGCTCCTATAGACATCAGACCCTCTGTGGGTACTCTGCCTTCAGGGTTAAGATATTGTCCGGTATTTTGTTCTACTCTACCATGGAGTTCAATACCGGCCATAGTAGGGATGACTAGTCCTGCTTCTCTTTTATTATAATACCCTACATCATTAAATTCCTTCTGATCTAAATATCCATAAACATATGGATCAAATCCTCCACGAGCCATTCGCATCTCCTGCCTACCAATTTCAATAGTAATATCAGCTTGATTAACTACCGGATGAAATTGACCTACCCACTCCATGTAACTTTCATAAGAAAGGGTATCCTGAGCTTGAGCTTGGTACCCAAGGCTCATCATAATCGCTATAAACAGTAACCTTCTCATGCTATTTACTTGCCTTCAGGTTTCTCTTTTCTTCATTTGTATAATAGTCAGCAGGGAATCCATTCAGCTGTCGCCAGATTTCATACCATAAGGGTACATCCTGAAGTAAAGCTATACCATCTGCTGCCGACCCTATTTGAAGACCATCGGGCCAAGGCACTTCTTCAGGATCCTGAGCTACCACTACCCTATATTTGTTGTTTTCTCCAGTAAACTTATCTATAGCTACCACAATACCTCCAAAAGTACCATTGGAAATCTGTGGCCAACCTGAAAATACGATAGCAGGCCAACCATCAAAAATAAATCTCACTTTGTTTCCATGTCTTACCAAAGGGAGATCAATAGGGTCAACATACATTTCTACTGCTAAGGTGGCATTTGCAGGCATAATGCTGAGGATTTCCATCCCCTCTTTTACAGTCTCCCCAATCCCTACTTGAAGGGCTCTAGCAATATATCCATCTTGTGGAGCAAGTATATATCTCATTCCACTTCGTACAGAATAATTGGAGAATTGGTTTTCTAATTTAGTAGCAGAAGCTTCCGCATCAAATTGGGATGACATGGCACTGAACATATCTGCTTGAGTCCGGGCTAGTCGGTCTCTAAAATCATTGTCAACCGCATTTAATTCTATAGATGCAGCTATCCTCTCATTCTGACTGCTTAAAAGGGTATTTTCGGCAGCTATAAGATTAGCCTGTACTTCCTGAAATCTGAGTTGACGAGTTTCAAAATCTGTAAGTGACCGGAGCCCTTCCTCATATAACCTCCTTGCTCTCTCCAGCTGATCCTGTCCTACTTCAAAATTAACCTTTGCCTGCTCGAAGCGAATACTATCAGATACTACCCTCAATTCGGTCATCCGAAGTCTATTTTGGGCCTGCTCTCTTCTTAAAATAGCATTAGCTCTTAAGGCTTCCAGTTGTGCTTCCTGAGCTTTGACCCTTTCACCGTATGAGCTGGCAGATAGATTTTTTGCCTCTACCTGTTTCATCGTTCGTTCTAAAAGCATAGGGTCAAAGTAGTCATCTTTTATCTCTGATATCAGCATAAGGGTATCTCCCCGCTGGACATAATCGCCTTCAGATACATACCATCCCTCAATTCTTCCGGCTATCATAGTCTGAATGGTCTGAGGACGCTGATCCTGTCTAAGCGCATTTACCATTCCCCTAGATCTGACTGTCTGTGTCCATGGAAGAAACATGAATAGCAGCAGTACCAGAAAAATCCAAAGGAGAATCCTCACCCTCTTTTTACTTTCACTGGCAGGTAAAGTCATGTCCAGACTTTTGAAGCTTTCAAAAGTCACTTTTCCGGTTAGCTTATTTGTTGAAATATTTAACATAACAGTTTCTAGTTACCGTTTTTAAAATCTTTATATTCCTGGGCAGTTCCCATAAATATTATCTTGCCTTTGTTCATATTGATCACTTTGTCTGCCCTGGTAATTAATTCTTCATCATTTGAAATAAACAGCGCGGTCCAGTCACCACTCATGATGTGGTTAATGATCGGGCTAGCATGATTACTTAGGGCCGGCCAGAGATCTTCCAGCAGTAATGCTCGAGGGCTTCCTGCCAAGCACCTCGCCAGGATGATTTTTCTCAGTAAATTCTTACTTAGGCCTCTAGCCTCTGGCATCAATGTAGTGTCTATGTCTTCCGGAAGTAGATATATATATTCAGTAAGACCTACTATTTCTATCACTTCTCGAAGTTTCTGTTCCGGTATTTCATTTCCAAGTGTTATATTTTCACGGATGGTACCATGAAATATTGCTTGATCATCAAAACTTTCTCCTAAGTAACCCCTAATTTTATTTACATCTAAAACATCTAATGGGAGATCATTAATAATTATTTTTCCTTTATAATTTTCAAATAATCCGGAAAGTAAGTGCAGCAAGGTACTCTTCCCGCTTCCACTTTCTCCTGTAATAACTACCTTTTCACCAGCATTTATTGTGAAATTAATATTATCTACTATTTCAAAATTTTTGTCATTGGAGGAGTAACTCAAATTCCTAGCTTCAAATTTAAGCCCGTGAGCAGTTTTAGTGATTGCTTTTTCTGTGCCTGTCTGTTTTTCTATAGGTATATCCATAATCAGCCCTATTTTTTCTACAGCAGTGAGGGTATCATACACTACCTCCAGACTCAATATTAGTTTTTCTACGGATCCTATTACCAAAATTATAATGATCTCTGCTGCAACAAACTGCCCTATACTAATTTCTTCATTTATTAATAACAAACTTCCCACTCCCAGTAGTGTTGTTACAATCAACACTTTAAAAACGATCAATACTTTATATTGAAACATTAAAACCTTAAAGTGCTTATTTCTAAAATCTACATACTTCTGCAGTAAGAAATCCACCTTCAAAAGTGGCAGTTTTGAATTACCCGATAATTTGAAACTTGGCAACGCCCTTGCGATTTCCTCCAGCCAGAATGCAACATTATATTTAGCGGAGGATTCCTTTAAAGCTGTTTCCATGCCTTTATAACTTGTAAAGTAAAACACTACTACTACTAATAGGATCAAAATAAATCCAAAAAGTATAAAATATGGGTGGTAAAAGGCCAACAGTACCAAACCAAAGAAGACCTGAAGAAGTGAAGCAGGTAAATCCAATAATAATTTTGCTGTACCCTTTTGAAGGTTTAGGGTATCAAAGAACCGGTTTACTAATTCCGGTGGAAATTTACTTTGTAACTCATCTAATTTTAAACGTGGAAACCTATATGCAAAGCTTAAAGCGGATTTTGTGAATATCCGCTGTTGAAGTTTCTCTGTAAGGTATAACTGACTTATTTGTAAAAAGCCGCTAAATGCAGTTCCCGCAGCCACTACACCTACCAATATCATCCATGAAGTACTTACCCTTCCTCCTAATATAAAATTAAAAAGCGCCTGAATACCCAATGGTAAAATTAAGGCTACTGCTCCATTTAATATAGCATAAAAATATATTGCATATACATCCCTTCTCTCCTCATGCAGCATTTTAGCAAACCTCTTCATTGGAGTCAATGCCGGATTTATGATTTTCATATTTTCAGTTAATTGCTTTGGTGATCAATTCATTAAAAAATGCCAGTCGCTCTTCCTCGCTAGTCGGTGTTTCAGTCAGCGTAGGGAAATGATTGGCATGAAACCGCTGAAGTAAGCTGGCTTCCATAATCATAGATACTAAGGTTTTTGGGTAATTGTACTCTGGGTTAATTTCTTTTAAAATTTCAGTAATCCTTCCTCCCATATTTAAATAAGTAGAAAAAAAACCTCTGCGTCTATCTTCATCGACTTCTTTGGTCATAAAAGCTTTGATCGCTTCTTCTACTATCATATCATGTAGGATAACGGGGTCTACATAATCATTTTTTTTACTGATGGGCCCGTTTACCAATATTCTGAGTGCGATTTTTAATTTTTCTTTAGGATCTGTTAGATTAGTAGTTCCCATCACCAAATTAAGCTCAAGAAATCCCCAATACCACAGATTCAAAAACAGCATTAACTTATGCTTGTTTTCAAAGTATCTGTATATAGCTGCTTCAGTACTACCTACTTCTATTGCCAATTTTTTAAAATTGAAATTCTCCAATCCATAATCCCGGATGCAACTGATACTCTTGGCGATAATTTCTTTGCCTAAGTCTGAACTGAAGGGATCCTTTAAATAAAGATTTTCATTAATATCTACCCTAATCTTTTGAAGCAGCTGTTCCATTTTTTAAATTTCGTAGAGCTTATACGACACCACTATTGTTTATGTTTGCAAATATAACATAAAGTTAGTATTACTTACAAAAACAGAAGTCATATATTTTTAATGATAGTAAAGCTTTTACGTATAGGTAAAAAAAATAGCCATAAGAAATGGCTATTTTTTGTATAAATTTCATAAAAACCGATCATCCTTTAAAAAGAGTCCATTTTTATTAGGTAGTGCTTTGTCCTACAATATTAATATCTATAATACTCTGGTTTGAATGGACCTTCTACTTGTACCCCTATGTATTCAGCTTGATCTTCAGAAAGACTTTCTAATTCTACTCCCAGTTTTGCCAAATGGAGGGCAGCTACCTTTTCATCCAAATGCTTAGGAAGAACATATACACCAGGCTCATATTGATCTGTATTAGTCCAAAGTTCTAATTGAGCCAAGGTTTGGTTTGTAAATGAATTTGACATTACAAAAGAAGGGTGGCCAGTAGCGCAACCAAGATTTACCAGTCTACCTTCTGCAAGAACTAATATGTCATTGCCATCAATATTATAAAGGTCTACCTGAGGTTTGATCACATCTTTAGTATTTCCATAAGCACCGTTTAACCAAGCCATATCGATTTCATTGTCAAAATGACCGATGTTACATACGATAGTTTTGTCTTTCATCGCTCTGAAATGCTTCTCGCTGATGATATCTTTATTTCCTGTAGCAGTTACTACTATATCGGCTTCTTTGACAGCATCTACCATTTTCTTAACAGCATAACCGTCCATGGCTGCCTGAAGGGCACATATAGGATCGATTTCGGTTACTATCACTCTAGCACCTGCACCTCTTAAAGAAGCTGCAGAACCTTTTCCAACATCGCCATATCCAGCTACCACAGCTACTTTACCAGCCATCATTACATCAGTAGCTCTTCTAATAGCATCTACCAAGGATTCTTTACAGCCATATTTATTATCAAATTTAGACTTGGTCACAGAATCATTCACATTGATAGCCGGCATAGGAAGAGTTCCTTTCTTCATTCTTTCATATAGCCTATGAACACCGGTAGTGGTTTCTTCAGAAAGCCCTTTGATGCCTTCTACTAATTCCGGATATTGATCCAATACCATATTGGTAAGATCACCGCCGTCATCAAGGATCATATTAAGAGGCTGCTGATCTTCACCGAAAAATAGCGTCTGCTCTATACACCAATCAAATTCCTCTTCGGATAAACCTTTCCATGCATATACACTAATCCCTGCAGCAGCTATAGCAGCAGCAGCATGATCCTGCGTGGAAAAAATATTACAGCTAGACCAGGTTACTTCAGCCCCTAGTGCTACTAAAGTTTCTATTAATACCGCCGTTTGGATAGTCATGTGAAGACAGCCGGCTATTCGCGCACCTGCCAATGGCTGGGCAGCGCCGTATTCTTCTCTTAATGCCATCAAACCAGGCATTTCTGATTCTGCAAGTCTAATTTCTTTTCTACCCCATTCCGCTAAAGAAATATCTTTAACCTTGTATTTGACGTATTTTTTTGATGTAGTTTCTGACATGAAATATTTATTTGTGTTTATTT
Organism: Anditalea sp.; assembly: GCA_035461405.1. Lineage (GTDB taxonomy): Bacteria > Bacteroidota > Bacteroidia > Cytophagales > Cyclobacteriaceae > Anditalea. The sequence goes on along the minus strand of DATHVH010000026.1, from coordinate 11,616 downwards.
TCTTTATATGTGAATGGCAAATTTACTAATTGTATAGACAAAATAAAATTACGCCAATTAAAGAAATTTAACTTCTTTAAATGAATATTGGTTCATCACTTTATTTTCTTTCTCTATAAACAGCTTCCCCTCTTCACTGATACCTGTAATTCTGCCTTTAAATATATTGCTGTCTTCAAATAAGGCCCATTCATCAAACCGGAATAAATGATGGATATATTCAGAACGCATAGCTATCTTATATCCCCTCTTTAGATGCAGATATTGGTTTTCTATACTTTTTATAAGGAGTTTAAATACTTCCTCTTTATCTACTTCACCACCTGCCAAATTGGCTACAGAAGTCGGTCCGGGAAATGGAAATTCCGTTTGGTTGATATTTAAGCCAATTCCTACAAATGAATTTTCTATTCCTTTCTGACTTACAATATTTTCTATAAGAACTCCCCCCAGCTTCCCTTCCCTTTCATGGACAATATCATTTGGCCACTTTACTTTTATATCCCTGCTATAGTTCCCCAAAACTTCTCTTATAGCAAGCGTAATCATTATGTTAAGATCAAATTGTTCTGAAGCATCCAAAAATAGGGGGGCAAGTACCAAAGTGAAGGTAAGATTCTTTCCAGGTTCGCTAAACCAGGCGTTGCCCCGCTGGCCTCGACCTTTAGTTTGTTTATCTGTGATGACAATGGAACCTTCATGGGCCAAACCTTGCTTATACCTTTGCATAGCTATGTCATTGGTGGAATGACACTCTGGCAGACTTAGGATGTCTTTCCCCAAAAAAATCGTATTGGCAAGGATTTTATGCATATTAAAATTAGTTATTTTGTCCCACAATAAAGATATTTAACGTTTTATTTAGGATGAAGGAAAACAACCAAAAAATAATTACAATTATATAATATGACAGCAGAAGAGCTGAGTAAGGTGATAGTGAAAGGAATGGAAGAAAAAAAGGCTTCCGATATCATAGTGATGGATTTAAGAGAGGTGAAAAATTCAGTATCTGATTTTTTTGTCATATGTTCAGGAAATTCCGACACCCAAGTAGAAGCTATTTCTACCTCAATAGAAGAAGAAGTTATCAAATTTAATAAAGAAAGACCCTGGAAAAGTGAAGGTAGAACCAATAACCAATGGATTTTGATTGATTATGTAAGTGTGGTAGCACATGTTTTTCTAAAAGATAAAAGAGAATTTTATGCTTTAGAAGAACTTTGGGGTGATGCCAAAGTTACTACTATTGATTAACCGAACGAACTTTCATTTTTTAATTTCGTTCTACCTTAAGTTTATTGCCTTAATATTCAAACAATGAGTGAAAAAAACAAGAATAAAAAGTTTATTCCTAAACCCCCTCAAAAACCTAATTTTCAGCTTTGGCTGATCATTACGGCAGTTATCGTCTTGATAGGTGTATCGTGGTTCAGCAATAGACATGCTGTAGTAGATATCACTATGAAGCGCTTTGAGGACATGGTGATGAGTAATGATGTATCTAAAGTAGTGGTAGTTTATAATCAAAACTACGTAGATGTTACTCTGAGAGAAAATGCTCTAGATAATCAACGATATAGAGATGAACTAGACCTAGAAAATAGATTTGCTAGTACAGGCGGACCTCATTATAGAATTCAAATAGCTTCCGTAGATAAATTTGTCGAAAGCTTTAGCGAATTAGAGAGTCAGCTTCCTGAAGACCAAAGAATTGGCTATACTGCCAAAAAAGAGGAAAGTCTGTGGAATACCTTTGGAAGCTTTGGCTTCCTGATACTTTTGTTTTTCCTTTTCTGGTTTATGATGAGAAGAATGGCCGGACCAAGTGGACCAGGAGGTCAGATTTTCAATGTCGGTAAATCGAAAGCTCAGCTGTTTGATGCAGAAAATAAGGTAAAGATCACATTTGACAATGTGGCTGGCCTAGATGAAGCTAAAGAAGAAATACAGGAAATAGTGGAATTCCTAAAAAACCCAGGAAAGTTTACCAAACTGGGCGGTAAGATACCTAAAGGTGCACTACTTGTAGGACCTCCGGGTACAGGAAAAACCTTGCTAGCCAAAGCAGTAGCTGGTGAAGCTGGTGTGCCATTCTATACACTTTCAGGATCTGACTTTGTCGAAATGTTTGTGGGTGTGGGTGCGGCCAGGGTTAGAGATTTATTTAAGCAGGCAAAAGAAAAGGCACCGTGTATCATCTTTATAGATGAGATAGATGCTATCGGCCGTTCAAGAGGTAAAGGGCAAATGCCAGGTTCCAATGATGAGCGTGAGAATACACTAAACTCTCTATTGGTAGAGATGGATGGTTTTGGCACGGATTCAGGTGTTATCGTATTGGCGGCAACCAACCGTCCTGATGTACTGGATAGTGCACTTCTTAGACCAGGTAGATTTGACAGACAGATCAGCATAGATAAGCCGGATATTATAGGACGAGAAGCTATATTCAAAGTTCACTTAGAGCCTATTAAATCTGCTGCTGATGTAGATGCTAAAAAACTAGCTGCCCAAACTCCAGGATTTGCAGGAGCTGAAATAGCTAACGTTTGTAACGAAGCAGCATTGATAGCAGCCAGAAGAAATAAAACTGCTGTAGATATGCAGGATTTCCAGGACGCTGTAGACAGAGTTATAGGAGGTCTGGAGAAGAAAAATAAAATCATATCTCCTAATGAGAAAAAAATAGTAGCATATCATGAAGCTGGTCACGCAGTGGCAGGTTGGTTCCTGGAACATGCTGATCCTTTGGTCAAAGTAAGTATTGTTCCACGAGGTATTGCAGCACTAGGTTATGCTCAGTATTTACCAAAGGAGCAGTTCTTATATCAGACAGAACAGTTGGTAGATGAGATGACAATGGCACTCGGAGGAAGAGCAGCGGAAGAAATCATATTTGGGAAAATCTCCACAGGAGCCCTTAGTGATCTTGAACGTGTGACTAAGATGGCCTACTCTATGGTGTCTGTTTATGGAATGAATGATAAGATCGGTAATGTTTCTTTCTATGATAGTAAGCAGACTGACAGATTTAATAAGCCTTATTCTGACTCTACAGCTGAAACTATAGATGAGGAAGTCAGAAAACTTATACAATATGCTTATGACAAGTCTTTAAAGCTGCTTACAGATAAGAAGCCGGAACTTGAAATTTTAGCAAAGGAACTATTGGAAAAAGAAATTCTATTCCAGTCAGATCTCGAGAAACTCATAGGAAAGCGTCCATTTGCCTCTGAAACTACTTATGAAGCTTTCACACGAAAAGTGGATGAAAAGGAAGCTAAAAAAGCCGAAGAAGAAAAAGAAGCTATAAACTCTTCTGTTGCGAGTAAGATCAAAGATGGAGATGAAGATAAATAAATCATTATAAAAGACTTAAAAGGCACGATATGAAAGTATCGTGCTTTTTTTATATAAACCATTTTCTAAAGCTAGAGTAAGGTTAGTTTGATTTGAATATTGGAAATGCTAAAAAAACTACACTGTATTGCCATGGTGCAGAATAAAGTTACTTCAAATGAAAAAGCTGCAATAACCATTGTAGAAATTCCGTTAGTTTTCTTAAACTATTGATCATTGATTAATAGTTAAAACATAAAATGATTGCGGTTTATGATGCGGACCGAAAAGGGTAATCCTTTAAATAATAAATATTAACCAGTCCAAACTAGAGGAATAATAGTAAACTTTTTTTCAAAGATTAGAATTGTAGTATAAATAAAATCCCCAATGAACAGCTTAGGTCCCATTATTTTTCTTAGTATATTTTTTCTGATTTCTTTATTACTTCACTGGTATGTATTTCAGGGATTTAAAGCATTGATTTCCGATTGGGAAAGTATTAGGTACAAAACCTATGCATATTATTTCTATTGGCTGATGGCTACGGTCATAATCACAGTAATCATCTATGCCTTCATTAGAATTATCATAGAAGGAGAAATCCGTCCTCAGATCCAGTATTTTCTTAATGTATTTCTTACTGTCACTACTACTCAATTGGTATTTATTTTCTTCATGTTAGGTGAAGACCTGTATCGAAGTGTGGTAGCAGGTATGAATTACTTTTCTGGAGAATCTGCTCCCTATCTACCTTCAAGAAGAAAATTCGTAACCCAGTTGGGAATGGCTATAGCTGCAGTTCCGTTTACAGGATTTATTTATGGCATCGTAAAAGGTAAATATAATTTTAAAGTTCACCGTGAGGTTATTTATTTCCCCGATCTTCCGGACGATTTTGAGGGCTTCAGCATAGTACAGATTTCAGATATCCATGCTGGAAGTTTCCGTGATTATCAAGCAGTGCAGAGGGGTATAGATTTAGCTAAAAATCAAAATGCAGACATGTTTGTTTTTACCGGGGACTTGGTAAATCATAAGGCGGAAGAGATAGAGCCGATGCTGGAGCAGTTCAAAGCTATCAATGCGCCATATGGTCAATATTCCATTTTAGGAAACCATGATTATGGAGACTATGTATCCTGGCCTTCACAGGCTGCCAAAGAGGCAAACTTTGCCAAGGTGAAAAAACAGCATGAGCTCATGGGCTATAGACTTCTGCTGGATGAAAATGTCACTATTGAAAAGGGAAACTCCAGAATAAAATTACTTGGAGTAGAAAACTGGGGAGTAGGTTTCAAATCTAAGGGTGATCTTTCTAAAGCGCTTCAGGGAGTGGAGGATAATGATTTTAAAATTTTACTCAGCCATGATCCTTCCCACTGGGATAAAGAGGTAAAAAATCATCCATCAAAAATCAATCTGACCCTCTCTGGACATACGCATGGAATGCAATTTGGCATAGAACTACCAGGAGTAAAGTGGAGCCCTGCCCAATATAGGTATCCCAACTGGGCTGGATTGGCCAATTCAATGGGGAGATTTCTTTATGTAAACAGGGGATTTGGTTATCATGCTTTCTCAGGAAGAGTTGGTATCTGGCCGGAGATCACAGTACTGGAACTTAGGAAAGGGTAAGTTTTTTGACCAAGTACGAAGTATCAAAAAACTGAGGTATTTGATTTACTGCTGCCAAAAGCACAGGTATATTAAATGGGAGTTTGGGAAAAAGACCGTACATTTCCTTAGTGCTCACTATTATTCTCCCAGCTTTCGTTCATCTACACCCTATCTATATTGGGCCAAAGCTATTAATAATGATAGATTTACTCTCTGAATGGAATAAAGCCTAATCCTGTTCAACTACTGCTTCAATTTCTTTGGACTCCGGTCTGAATTCTTTTCTTCTTACTTCTTACCTTTAACTTCTTACATACTTTTCATCTTTACCACTTCGCACTCTCCACTTCTAACTTTTAAACATCTTACCCATGTCTTCTTACCTCCACGTGGCATAATATTTGGTTAATTTCTTGGTAGTTTCCCTTGGCGGCAAATCAGGATATCTCGTTTATTAATGCATAGGTAATATTACTTGTTTCTATTTCATACTATTATCTATTTGAGGTTTCACCCCTGAGTTGCCGCCTCTTTTTTTAAACATTAAACATTCTTATAATGGATAATCCACACAGCAAAACCATTGAGGTTTTAAATGATCTTATAGCTATAGCAGCTGACGGAAGAGAGGGTTATGAAAATGCTGCTGAAAACATAGAAGAAACCACCGCTAAAAATGTTTTTAGAAAACTTGCTCAAGAACGGGCTTCCTATGTTAGTCAGCTTCAGCAAGAAATCATATCATTAAAAGGACAACCAAAAGATAGTGATGGAGATGTTAAAGGAGCCTTGCACAGAACTTGGCTGTCCATAAAATCAACGTTTACAGGAGGAAATAAGGATACTATTATAAATGGATGTATTACAGGAGAAGAATCTGCCATTAATAGTTATAAAGATGCATTGTCAAAGGATCATATCTCGGGTGCTACCAGAGATCTACTTAACCATCATCTCCGTGGGATCGAAAATTCGCTTGCTTCTATCAAAGCCTTTAAAAGCTAAATAATAACCAATAGTCTCTCCACGCGAGAGACTATTTTTTTTCTTCCAGCTATTTTCTTCACACTTATCGCTTTTGATATTTCCCTATTTTTCGTAATGTCTCGACCTAATTTTAATAGCCATGAAGATCAAGATCAGCCGTATCGACGTACTCTACAAAGCGTTTCATCTTTTTTTGAATCACTTTCCAGTGATGCATATCTTCCTCCTCTAATAGGGTAATAGCTTCTCCTGTCGCTTCTGCCCTACCCGTCCTTCCTATCCTATGGATAAATTCCAATGGAGATCTAGGCAACTCATAATTGATCACGTAAGGGAGAAACTGAATATCGAGTCCGCGGGAAGCTAGATCCGTTGCTACCAATACCCGTAACTTTCCAGCTTTAAATTGGTTGATTGCATCTATTCTCTGGTTTTGGGATTTTTTGGAATGCATGGCCATTGCCTCTATACCATTCTTATTAAGTTTTACGGCAACATTATCCGCTTTTTTAGTAGATGATGTAAATACTAGCACCTGCTTCATTTCACTGGTTTTGATGAGATATCTAAGGAGAACACCTTTCCTTTCTTCCGACGTTTTATAAGCCACCTGAGATATACCGGAGACATCTTCTGCCTTTTCTTCTACCTCCACCATGAGTGGGTTATTTAAGACCAATGCATTGATTTCCTTAAGGCTTTCCTTTAGCGTTGCTGAAAATAACATGGTCTGTCTTTTCTTGGGAATCATATCCAAGAGGGCTTTCATTTCAGCGCTAAAACCAAGATTAAGCATCTTATCCGCTTCATCTAATACTAAGAATTTTAAACTCTCCATACTTATGGCATTATTGCCGATAAGTTCTAACAGACGACCCGGAGTAGCTACTAGTATGTCTGTACCATAGAGATTTTTCATTTGTGGCTGTATCGATACCCCTCCAGATACCGCCATAGCATGAATGGCGGGAGTAAAAGCTCTTCCCAAATCCTTAAAGATTTCATTCACCTGAATAGCCAGTTCCCTTGAGGGGACGATAACCAAGGCTTTTATATTCCTGCTTTTTTCAAATTTGCTTTTGCTTAATTTTTCAATGATAGGCAAAGCATAACTCAGAGTTTTTCCTGATCCAGTCTTGGCTATACCTAATACATCCTTTCCATTCAATATAGCCGGAATGGCTTTCTCTTGTATGGGATAAGGTTTGGTGAGTGAAAGTCTATCAAGTGCAGCGACTAAAGGGGCCGAGATACCTATATCAGAAAATAACATAAAATTTACTTATTAAGCTGCAAAGATACAATTTAATGATAATTCACCCATCCGCAGATATAATAAAATCAAAAATCATAATTATAAATATTACTGGAAAAAATATTCTTAAATATATATAAAAGCAGTTTTCTAAAAACATTAACAATAATTAACCGTATTAATAGTGTACGTAAACCAATTAGACCATGAAGCGAGCCCTGATAATTTTATTTAGTTTATGTTTTTCTAATTTTTCTTTTGGACAAATGACTCAGCCTACCTATAGAATTACAAATGGTGTTCCTGATGTAGCCGGGTTACAAGTCACACTTCCTTCTCCCAGAGGAGGGATATTGGTTTTTACTGATAAAAATGGAGCACCGGCAGCCAGTTCAATGAAGATCCGAGAATATCAACCTGAAAATGATAACGAACTGATGCGTACCAGAAGTAGTAATCTTCCAGCAGAAATATATTTTAGTCCAGACATATTGCCTACGCCAAGAAACACTCAAGTATGGATTGCACCTATCCCTTTTAAAGACAAGATAATGGAATGGAAAAAACCAGTTGAATCATCATTCCTAATGCCCTTCGAACTAAGTCCTGTAATGAATCAAAATCCTATTTTTGAAGATTACAAAAAGCATGAATTTGTTCCAAAAAGAAAAGATTAATCTTTTGAAGCTTCTAAATTTGATCCACAACATGTAGTGCAACAAACTGCTAGAGAATCAGTATGCTTAATTCGTCTTAACGCCTCTATATGACTATTATATGGGCCTAAATATTTTCTATTGAGCATATCAGGAATGTTAGGGCAATCCTGCTCATGCACTTCTTTAAAGCCCGATGCTGATAATGTATCAGCGATGTAAAAGAATTTCATATGAAATAGATTAAATAGTGGAACAAATTTACCTAATAGATAAATCACATAAAATACCTAGATCTAGGTATTTTCATCATAAAAATAATTGGTGCACAAAATTTTTGATATCCTTACAAATACCTTTTTAATAATTAAAAAAACTAAATACCAGACTTTAAAGCGATTTTCTCATCATTATTAAGATTTATCTTATTTAAGATTGTCTGCCAATCAGTTGTCTTTTCAGTTTTATATTTGATCTTTCCATTTTTGCCTAAAAGTACCCAACAATCATTTTTGGCACCCAAAAGGTATTTTGTTTTAATATTTTTTATTTCTGCTTCAGATAATTCATAGCTGCTATTTGAGATTGTTTTATCTCCAAAAATAAAATATACTACATCCATCTTTCTTATCTCATCATCTAGATCTTTATCAATTGTAATATGCGCCTCAGTATTATCAGCTGGGAAATACAATACGATATTATTTTGCCACTTTAGTTTTTCAAGACTAAAAGAATCTTCAACTGCAGTAAATGTAAAAAACAACGAAAATAAAATTCCCAGAAGCATAATATCCAATTAAATGATTTTTATATCAAATATTATGCAATGTATAACGAAATATCTAATTCTATATAGCACAAAAAAAATCCCTTTAAAAAAGGGATTTTAATTTAAACCAGAAGGTAATTTAACTAATAGTCGATCCAGCTGCCGTGGGCTTATCAGGCTGTAACAATCGCAATGAACCGTCTTTATCTTCTGCCATCAAAATCATTCCTTCTGAATCTATGCCCATCATAGTTCTAGGTGCTAGATTGATCAGCATGGTGACTTCCTTACCTACAAGTTCATCAGGTGTAAAGTGTTCAGCAACTCCACTCAGCACCGTCCTTTTTTCCAGTCCTGTGTCTACCGTCAGCTTAAGAAGCTTTTTAGATTTCTTAACTTTTTCAGCCTCTAGGATAGTTACTACCCTCATATCCAGTTTAGTAAAATCGTCAAAGGTTATTATATCTTTCATTGCCGGTACTTTAGCAGTTTCCATTTCATTAAGTTTTCTTGATTCCAATAATTTGTTTACCTGCTTCTCAACAGTTTCATCTTCTATTTTTTCAAACAGCAAAGTAGCTTTTCTAATTTCTGCCCCTGCTAATAATAACTCTTGCCTACCCGCATCTTTCCAATGCAGGTCTGAAAGGTTTAGCATTTCCTTTAATTTGGAGGATGTAAACGGAAGGAAAGGTTCGGCCACTATAGCAAGATTAGCCGCTATGTTTAGGGCAAGATTTAAGATAGTGCCGGTTCTAGCTTCATCTGACTTAATTACTTTCCAAGGTTCTGTGTCTGCTAGATATTTATTTCCCATTCGGGCAAAGTCCATTACAAAAGAAAGGGCTTCTCTAAATCTATATTTTTCAATAGACGCAGCAATTTTATCTGGAAAATCCTGTAAACCTTGGATGATCTCCAAGTCATAATCTGAATGGGCAGCTGCTACTGGTACTTTGCCCCCATAAAACTTATGGGTCAGCACTACTGCTCTGTTTATAAAGTTTCCTAAGACAGCGACCAGTTCAGAGTTATTTCTGGATTGAAAATCTTTCCACGTAAAATCATTGTCTTTCGTTTCAGGCGCATTTGCAGTAAGCACATACCTTAATACATCCTGCTTATCAGGAAATTCTTGTAGGTATTCATGTAGCCATACCGCCCAATTACGTGAGGTGGATATCTTATCACCTTCCAGATTTAAAAATTCATTGGCAGGAACATTCTCGGGAAGAATAAACTCACCGTGTGTTTTTAAGATGGCAGGGAAGATTATACAATGGAACACAATATTGTCCTTACCGATGAAATGAACAAGTTTGGTGTCCTTGTCCTTCCAATATGGCTCCCAGTCTATCCCCTTTTCGGCAGCCCACTCTTTGGTAGAGGAAATATAACCTATAGGTGCATCAAACCATACATATAATGCCTTACCCTCTGCTCCTTCTACAGGAACTGGTACACCCCAATCCATATCCCTGGTCATAGATCTTGCCTGAAGCCCTTCTCCAGCCTCTAACCATGAGCGGCATTGACCCAGCACATTGTTTTTCCAGTCATGCTGGTGATCTTCCAAAATCCATTTTTTAAGAAAGTTGGTGTACTTAGCTAGATCAAGAAACCAATGTTTAGTTTCTTTAAGCACTGGTGTATTTCCGCTTAATTTCGATCTTGGATTAATTAAATCAGTAGGATTTAAAGAAGTACCACATTTTTCACACTGATCGCCATAGGCTGATCCGTATCCACATTTAGGACATGTACCCTCTATATATCGATCCGCTAAAAACTGGTTAGCTTCTTCATCATAGTATTGCTCGGTAGTCTGCTCCATGAATTCTCCTCTGTCATATAAATTTCTGAAAAATTCAGAGGCAGTTTCATGGTGTATTTTTGAGGTAGTACGGGAGTAATGGTCAAAGCTGATCCCAAATTCCAAGAAACTTTCTTTCATCATCGCGTCATAGCGATCCACTATTTCCTGCGGAGTAACTCCTTCTTTTTTTGCTTTGATGGTAATGGCCACCCCATGTTCATCCGACCCGCAAATAAAGGCGACATCTCTTCCCTGAGACCGTAAATATCTAACGTATATATCAGACGGTATATAGCATCCAGCCAAGTGACCTATATGCAATGGTCCATTGGCATATGGCAAAGCTGCTGTAATAGTATATCTTTTGAATTTTTTTTGGTTCATAGGCCGCAAAGATAATCAAAAATGAGGGTCCAATAAAAAATCCTAATTTTAGTTAGGTGAATTTTCAGCCAGAGAGAGTGCCAAATCAATTATCTTACCATCCCAGATAAATTTTAGCTATTAATTGGAGTTGAAAAAGCATATCTGCACCTACGATTTTCCGTCTTATATTATTTCCATCTATCGATGAACTCGTAGTCACAAAAGCGGAAAATTCTAGTCCTACATCATAATCCTTTTCTAAGTTTGTACTCACTCCTGCACGCAAAGGAAAATAGGCGGCAGTAGTAGTCCTTCTTTCCATCATAATTTCAAAATCTTCTTGGTCAATATTATTTATCCCAATCATTATTTCTTCATTACGGGTCACATGCATTATTCCAATACCTCCTCCCACGTAATATAGCCAGGGATAGCCCACCATAATTGGAAGCACGGGCCTAAAATTATATACCGGCATCACATCTAAATACATGGCTTGGCCCCTAAAATCTTTTGCCTGACCAGCCAAGCCCCAGTCTACTACTTTAGGTATATCCTCAAAACCTATTTGATCAAATGTATTTCCGCTATGGAGTATTTGTAATCCCAACGTAGCTCTTACATCAAAGTGATGGCTCAATTGTTCATTATAACCGATGCCCATTGAAGGACTAATTTTAAAATTAAAGTCTGGATAATTTGCCGTATTGTCACCAACTATCACAGAAGGACCTAATCCTATAGAAAAGTAATCTCTCGTACGCTGAGCATGAAGAATATTTGATAGGAATAGTAGCATCAAAGA